>JBBIMZ010000330.1:0-5002 GCA_037444135.1 Solibacteraceae bacterium | reverse complement strand
TCCTCGAAGTCTTTCGCGATGCCGAATACATCGTGGCGCCGTCGGGTTCGTGTACTTCGATGATCGTCCACCACTTCGAGGATCTCTTCCAGAAGGAGCCGGAGTGGCTGGAGCGGGTGCGGCGGCTCAAGCCGCGCGTGTGGGAATTCTCGCAGTTCCTGCTGGAGGTCTTGCGCGTGGAAGACGTCGGGGCGCGCTTCGACAAAGTCGTTACCTACCACGACAGTTGCCACGCGCTGCGCGAACTCGGCGTCAAGGAGGGACCGCGCCGCCTCCTGGCGCGCGTGCGCGGCCTGACGCTCCGCGAGATGGACATCGCCGAAGAGTGCTGCGGCTTTGGCGGGACGTTTTCCGTCAAGCTGCCGGAGATTTCCGGCGCCATGGTCCGGACCAAAATCGAATCGATCCGGCGCACGGGCGCCGAGGCGGTCGTCTCGTTAGACTCCTCTTGTCTGATGCAGATCCGCGGCGCGCTGTCGCGGGCCGGCCTTCCGGTCGAGACGCTGCATCTGGCCGAAGTGCTGGCGAGCCGCTGAAGACGACGATGAGCGCCTCGGCTCTGGTTCAGATCCGCCAAACACTGGCCGACCCGACCCTCCAGGCGGCCATTTACAGCTCGACGGGGCGGCTCATGGAGAAGCGCCGCCATGCGCTCGAGGAGGCCGACCGCGGGGAATTCGAACGCTGGCGCGAGCTGGCGCACCAAATCAAGAAGCATACGCTCGAAAACCTCGACTACTATCTGGAGAAGCTCGAGGAGCGGCTGGCATCGCGCGGAGCCCGCGTCGTCTATGCCAGGGACGGCGGCGAAGTGGCGGACTTGATTGTGCGGCTGGCCCGCCAGAAGAACGCACGGCTCATCGTCAAGTCCAAGTCGATGACCACCGAGGAGATCAACCTCACCGAGCGCCTCCAGGAGGCGGGCATTGAAGCCGTGGAGACCGATCTCGGCGAGTACATCGTCCAGTTGGCTCACGAACGGCCGTCCCACATCGTTGCTCCAGCCCTACACAAGACGCGGTACGAAATCGCGGACCTGTTTCGCGACCGGCTGGGCGTGGAACGCGAAACGGTGCCCGAGCAGCAGACGCTGATCGCCCGGCGGACGTTGCGCGAGAAGTTCCTCGCGGCCGACATCGGCGTCACCGGCGCCAACTTCCTCGTCGCCGAGTCCGGCGCCGTGGTGGTGATCGAGAACGAAGGCAACGCCCGGCTGTGCACTTCGCTGCCGCGCGTGCATATCGCCGTGGCGGGCATCGAAAAGCTGGTGCCGCGGGCGGCCGATCTGGCGGTGTTCTTGAAGCTCCTCGGCCGCAGCGCTACCGGCCAGCCGCTGACGGTCTACACGTCGTTTCTGTCGGGGCCGCGCCGCGAAGGCGAAATCGACGGGCCCGAGGAGTTCTATCTGGTCCTACTCGACAACGGGCGAACGCGTCTGCTGGCCGACCGCGCCAAGCGCCAGTCGCTGTACTGCATCCGTTGCGGCGCCTGTCTGAACCACTGCCCGGTCTACCGCAAGATCGGCGGGCACAGCTATCCCTGGGTGTACTCGGGTCCGATCGGCGCGATCATCACGCCGCAGTTTCACGGCGTGCTCGAAGACCCCTGGCTTCCGTACGCCTCCAGCCTCTGCGGGGCCTGCGCCGAAGTCTGCCCGGTCAAGATCGACATCCCGCAAATTCTGCTGGATCTGCGCTGGGAGACGGTGAAGGCGAAGGTACGGGAGAAGACCGGCCGGATCGAGCGGTGGGCTTTCCGGATGTGGGCCTGGGTGATGCGCCACCCCCGGGCCTACGAGCTGGCCTCGCTGATGAGCTCGGTGCTTGTCACCAGCGAAGGCGACGGCTGGTTGCGGGACGTTCCCGTGGGCTTCAAAGTCGGCCCCCTGCGCAACTGGCTGCGCGAGCGCGACCTGCCCCCGCCGCCTCCCAAGACGTTTCGCCAGCTCTGGCGCGAACGGGCCTCTGGAGGCGGGCGCTGATGTCGCGTGATTCCATCTTGCACAAGGTGCGAACGGCCGTAGGTCGGAGCGCGGGACAGCAGCCGCCGCCGGCGCCGCCGGTGGAGCTTCGAATTCCGCCGGTCGAGCTCGAGCAGCGCGTCCGCATGTTCACGGCCGCGCTGGAGAGGCTGGGCGGTACGGTCTACGTCGCCGGGTCGGCGGCCGACGCCCGCGCCTGGGCTGCGCGCCTGCTCGAAGGCAAGCGCGCCGTCGCCTCCAGCGCCGCGGTTCTGGCCGAGTGCGGCGTCACGGAACTGCCCGGAGTGCGCTCGGGTTTTGCCGGAGCGGTCGAGTTGCGCCAGGCGTGTGCTTCGGCCGACGCGGGACTCACCGGCGCCGACTACGCTCTGGCGGACACCGGGACATTGGTGTTGCTTTCCTCACCGCAGGAGGCGCGGATGATCTCGTTGCTGCCGCCGCTGCACCTGGCGGTGGTCGAGCGCTCCCGGTTGCTCACCGGCCTCGACGAGCTGCTTTCTTTGCTTCCGGATCCGGCGGCGGCAACGAGTGCGATGGTGTTGATCACCGGTCCCAGCCGCACGGCCGACATCGAGCAGATTCTCGTGCGCGGCGTGCACGGACCGCGGGAGGTTCATGTTGTACTGGTATGAGGATGCTTCGACCAATGAAAACTGCGATTGTAGTGACGGCGACAGTAGTGGGATTGAGCGGTGCGGCGATGGGACAAGTGACCGAGCTCGGCGTACACGCCGGCGCCCACCGGATGCAGAATGCGGACCTGGGCGGCTTCGGCGACGGCACCAATATCAAGATGAACAACAGCTGGCTGTTCGGCTTCCGCGTGACGCTGAACAACTACCGCTTTTTCGGCCACGAGATGGGTTACGCCTATAACCGCACCAAGTGGCTCCAACAGGCCGGTGGACAAACCGTGGGGGAGGCGGGCACGGCGATTCACCGGGGATTTTACAACTTTCTGGTCTACGCGACGCCCGAAGGTTCCGTCGTCCGGCCGTTCGCCGGCGCCGGGGGGCATTTTCACAACTACGTCTTTCCCGGCTACTCGGGGGTCTCCGGCGGCGGTTCCACTAAGTTCGGCCTGAACTACGGCGGGGGCATCAAGGTGCGCGTCTCGCACATGTTCGGCATCCGGCTGGACGTGCACAATTATTGGAATGGAAAGCCGTTCGGCGACCTGTTTCTGAACCAGACCGGGAAGGTGCAGCAACTGGAAGTCTCGGCCGGGTTCTCGCTGTTATTGTGACGGCCGGCCGCCGCGGCGCAGGGGAAGCCGGACGAGCACCCAAGCGAGGGCCGCGAAGGCGGCCAGCGACAGCCGCCCGCCCCAGGCGGGATAGAACCAGGGTTCAGGTCGGCCGGTCACCAACTGCGCCAGCGACGGGGCTCCTGTAAGGAACACGGCCGCCAGAAGTATGCCGGCGATCGCTTCTCCCGCGATCAGGCCGCTCGCCAGCAGGGTGCCCGTCTGCACGACGTCCTGTTTCTCCAGCGCGCTGCCGCCGGCCGCCAACCGGTCGGTGATCCAGCGCAGCAATCCGCCGAGGAAGATCGCCGAGCTGGTTTCAAACGGCAGATACATCCCGACGGCGACGAGCATCGGGGCGCGGGCGCCGAACAGGATCGAGGCGACGCCGAAGGCGGCGCCGATCGCGAGCAGGCCCCAGGCCATTCGGCCTCCCACGATGCCCGTCGCCAGTTGCGCCATCAGGCCGGCCTGCGGCGCGGGTAATTGCCGGCCCCCGATGCCTCCGGTGGCGCGGTTGGCTTCATGCAGCGCGATGATCGGTCCCATCAGAAAGAACGCCAGCAACACGACGGCGAGGATTTCGACGAGCTGCATCTTCCAGGGCGTGCCCTCGAGCAGGTGGCCCGCTTTCAGATCCTGAATCAGCGACCCGGAGATGCAGCAGGCCGTGCAGACCACGGCCGCCACGCCGAGGACGGCGGCCACGCCCGGCGGGCCCGTCACGCCGAGGGCCAGCATCACCAGGGCCGACACAACCAGGGCCGCAAGCGTCAAGCCGGAGACCGGCTGGTTCGAGCTGCCGACCAGTCCGACCAGATAACCGCCCACGGCCGACAGCAGGAAGCCCGTCACGGTCATGACGCCGGCGGCCACGATCGCCGCAGTCCAGCGACCGGTGTAATGGTGATAGATGAGTGTAAGCGGCACGAGCAGTCCGGCCAACGCCAGCACGGCCCACTTGCCGGGGATATCCTTTTCGGTGCGCTCAACCAAGCGCTCCCCGCGCGGACCGGCCGGGAGAAAAGCCTGCGCGAGCGAGCGCGCGATGGGCCCGCGCAGCGAAACCAGCGTGTAGCAGGCCGCCACCAACATCGCGCCGACCGCGATCGGGCGGACGATGTTATACCAGACCGTGAAGGCCAGCAGGTCCTCCGAGGTGCTCCCCGGTCCGCCGAGCCTCGCCGCCAGATCCGGGTCGAAGAACAGCAGCAAGGGAATCAGCACCCACCAGGCGATGATCCCTCCGGAGACGTTCACCGCCGCCAGGCGCGGGCCGATGATATAGCCGATGCCCATCAGCGCCGGCGAAAGGCTGGGCGTCGTCCAAGCGATGCCACCTGTGTGGGCGACCGTGCCGATCGGCTCCCGCCGGAAATTGAAGTGCGTCACCACCGAGGGCGGAAAGCGCAGGTAGCCTCCGGCGAATTCGCGGAAGACCGGCAGCCCCTGGCTGCTCTTGAGCACTTGGATGAGTGCGCCGAAGCCCATGGCGCCGAAGATCGCCCGCGCGGCGCGTCCGGCCGTTTCGCCGGCTTTGACGATCTCCACGCTGGCGATGCTCTCCGGCCACGGCAGTCCCGCTTCGACGCACAGCGGGCGGCGCAGCACGATGATGAAGAAAACGCCCGCCAGGCCGCCCGCCAGCAGAATCAGGACCGCCTCCCAGTAATGGGCGCGGAGATTGTCCCACAGCCGCCGCCCGTCCATTTCGACGAGCAGAAACGCCGGGATCGTGAAGATCGCGCCGGCTACCAGCGCTTCGCCGACCGATG
>JBBIMZ010000329.1:0-5008 GCA_037444135.1 Solibacteraceae bacterium | reverse complement strand
CTCGTCGAGAACAACGAGCGCCCGCTCGAGATCCTCACCCGGGCCATCGAGGAGGCTGGTTACCGCGCCGGCGAGCACTTCTCGATCGCCCTGGACGTCGCTGCATCCCATTTCTTTCGTGACGGCCGTTATCACTTGGAGGCCGAGCGGCGAGCGCTCGATAGCGATGAGATGATCGCCCTGCTCGCCGGGTGGGCGGCGCGGTATCCGGTCCTGTCGATCGAAGACGGGCTTGATCAGGACGATTGGAGCGGCTGGGGCCGCCTCACGGAACGGCTCGGCGCCCGCGTTCAGATTCTCGGCGACGACCTGTTCACCACCAACCTCGCCCGGATCCGGCGCGGCATCGAGAGCCGGGCCGCCAACGCCGTCCTCATCAAGATGAATCAGATCGGCACGCTGACGGAAACCTTCCGAGCGATCGACGAGGCGCGCCAGGCCGGATGGCCGGCTGTCGTTTCGACGCGCTCCGGCGAGACCGAAGACGCCTTCGTCGCCGATCTCGCCGTCGCCTCCGGCACGGGCCAGTTCAAACCCGGTTCGGTGACCCGCTCGGAGCGGCTGGCGAAGTTCAACCGGTTGCTCGAAATCGAGCAACGCTCCGGCCTCGCCTACCCGGGAACGGCGGTCTTCGGCCGGTTCATTTCACGTTGATCGTGCCGCGGCACTTGGGCGAGCCGCACGTGCAGGGCACGCGCTCGACGTCCTTGTCAAAGTGGTAGTCAACGGTCAGTTCTTCGCCGGGGGCGATGGCGCGCTTGCTCATGTAAAGGATGTGGCCTTTGACGATCTTGGCGTAGAGGTTCGGGTCGCAGCTGTGATTGATGAACTCGGCGCCGCTTCCGCCGACGGCCCCGTCGACGGTCCAGTAGCTGTTCAGCGTGAACAGGTAATTCAGCGGCCGCTCCGCGCGGCGCTTGGTCTCGCGCCGGCTGATGCGCTCGCCGGTGTACTCGATGACCTTGCGGCCCCGCGGGATCGGTTCGTCGGCGAAAACGCCCCACCGGTGAATCCTCGACCGGCCGATGCGGAGCCGGAAGCAGCAGAATCTGGGGTCGATCCGGGGTTTAGGTCCTTGGTACCGCTCGGAGGGTCC
The DNA here is from genome assembly GCA_037444135.1 of Solibacteraceae bacterium. Taxonomy (GTDB): domain Bacteria; phylum Acidobacteriota; class Terriglobia; order Bryobacterales; family Bryobacteraceae; genus CALKXJ01. Next base: position 3,912 of record JBBIMZ010000329.1, on the reverse strand, counting down.
TGACGCCTTCCTCAAAGCGCGATTATAATCGGTGGCGCGCCGGACGGGAGATCTGCCGCAACCTCGGGTGTATACTGACAACACCGCAGCCGGGAGGGGCGGCGAACCATGCAGCGTCTGCTACGTCCGTTCATCGATGTCCGCAAACACGAGGTGCGAGCGGCCGCGCTCTTCTTCCTGCTATGGTTCTTTATCATCCTGGTCTTCCAGGTCCTCAAGCCGCTGAAGAAGGGCTTGTTCGTGAACAGCCTCGGCGCCTACACGGAACTCTACGCCAAGCTGGCCAACGTCGCCGTCGCCGTGCTGGCGGTCATCTGTTTCACCGCGCTGTATAACCGCTTCGGGAGCCGCAAGCTGATCGCCGCCCTGTGCGGCTTCTTCGCCGTAGCGCTGCTGGGTTTCGCGGCCTGGCTGGGTGAGGATCCGTCAGCGGTGGCGAACTGGAGTTTTTACTTGTTCGGCGACGCCTGGTCGACCATCTGGGTGACGACCTTCTGGGCCTACCTGAACGAGCTGACCGAGACTGACCAGGCCAAGCGCCTTTACGGCCTCATCGGCGGGGGCGGCGTCGTCGGAGGCCTGGTGGGCGGCCTGGTCGTCTGGCGCCTGGTCCGCCCGCTCGGCGCGCCCTCGCTGCTGGCGGCGTGCGCCGGAGTGACCTTGCTCATCGGCGCCATGGTCTGGCGCTCCGAATCGATCGCCGCCCGCCCCGGAAGCGCGGTTCGCCGGAGGCCGCCCGCGGTCGATCCGCCCGAGATGCGGCCGAACGCAGCGGTCGAGGGCGCCCGCCTGGTGCTGGCTTCCAAGTACCTGCTCGCGATCACCGCGATCGTCTTCGTCTACGAATTGGTCTCCCAAATCCTCGACTATCAGTACTCGACTGCGGCCGAGGCTCTGGAAGGCGCCGGTGCGACGCAGGCCTTCTTCGGCCAAGTGACGGCGATCATCGGCGTGGTGAGCGTTCTCACGCAGCTATTTCTGGTTTCCTTCATCATCCGCCGTTTTTCGTTGACCGCCGCCCTGCTGGTCCTGCCCGCGGCCATGGCGATCTCGAGCGGTGTCTATCTGGCGACGCCGGTGCTCTGGGCCGCGGCGCTGCTGACGATCTCGGACAACTCCTTCTCCTACTCGATTCACCAGACCGCCCGCGAAACCCTCTACATGCCGACGAATCCGGACGTCAAGTACAAGGCGCGCGCCTTCGCCAACATGTTCGTTCAGCGGTTCGGCAAGGGAGTCGCCATCCTGGCCGCTCTTGGCCTGGCGGCCATCCCCGTCCGGTTTCTCTCGCTCGCGGCGCTGCTGTTCATCGGCGCCTGGAGTTTGCTGGCGGTGTACGCCGGGCGCGGCTTCGAAGCGCTGGCTTCGGCCGAAGTGCGGACCCGGCGCCAGGCCGCCTGACCTCAGCCGAGTTCGGCGCTGTCGCCGCGCGAGGGAATCGCGACCTCCAGGCCGTACTGCTCCAGAATTCTGGCCGCCAGGGCCTGCGCCTGGAGCAGTTCGCCGTGCACCAGGAAGACCTTCTTGAGAGTGGCCGCCATCGGCTTGATCCACCGGAGCAGGTCCGCCTGGTCGGCATGCGCGCTCAGCTCGTTCAGCGTTTCCACCTCGGCCCTGACGCGGACCGGCTCGCCGAAGATCGGCACTTCCGGCAGCCGGTCCACGAGCTTGCGCCCCAGCGTATGCTCGGCCTGAAAGCCGGTGATCAGGACGGTGTTGCGCGGATTCTCGATGTTGTTTTTCAGGTGGTGGAGAATGCGCCCGACTTCGCACATGCCCGACGCCGAAATCACCACGAACGGCCCGCGCAGGTCGTTCAACGCCTTCGACTCGGCCGCGTCGCGAACGTAGCGCAAGCGGCGGAAGCCGAACGGATCGGCGCCGTCCCAGAGATACCGGTTGGTCTCCTCGTCGAAGCATTCCGTATGGCGGCGGTAGATCTCGGTGACGTCGACGGCCAGGGGACTGTCGACGAAGATGGGAATGTCGGGGATTTCGCCACGCTCGGCGAGCTGGTGCAAGAGCAGCACGAGTTGTTGCGTGCGGCCCACGGCGAAAGCCGGCACGATGAGCTTTCCGCCCCGCGCGGCCGTGCGGTTGACGATCCGCGCCAGCTTCTTCGTCACGATCTCCTCGTGCTTGTGCAGCCGGTCGCCGTAGGTGCTCTCCAGCACCAGATAGTCGACCGGCGGCAGCGGCTGCGGGTCCCGGAGGATCGGCAGCTCGGGGCGGCCCACATCGCCGGAAAAGGCCAGCCGCAGCTCACGTCCGTTCCTCCGGTAGCGGAAGACCAGCGCCGCCGAGCCGAGCAGATGGCCGGCGTCGTAGGCTTCGCACGTCAGGCCGTCTTCGAGGGCGAACGGCGCGCGGTAGCCCTTGGGCTCGAGCAGCGGCAGCGTCCGTTCAACGTCTTCCATCCGGTAGAGCGGTTCGACCGGCGCCGTGTCGGCCTCTTCGAGCAGCGCCCGGCGGCGCCGGTGGCGCTTGTTGACGAACTCGGCGTCTTTTTCGTGAATGTGCGCCGAGTCTCGCAGCATGGCCTGGCACAGGTCTACTGTGGCGTGCGTCGCATGGATCCGGCCTGCGAATCCCTGCTTGACGAGCGAGGGCAAGTTGCCGCTGTGGTCGATATGAGCGTGCGAGAGGACGACCGCTTCGGGGCTGTCCGCCGGGAAGGGGAACTGCAAGTTGCGCTCGCGCGCCTCCTGACGCCTACCCTGGTACAGGCCGCAATCGAGCAGGTAGCGCCTGCCCGCGGCCGCCAGTACGTGCATCGAGCCTGTCACGGTGCGCACCGCACCCCAGAATGTGATCGTCATCGCCGCAACCGCCAAGCTTCCCCTTGTAGCACGCCGGGACGCGGCGCTGATAGGGTGGCGGAAGGGAGCGACGTTCCCGGGTGCGAAGATGAACCGGCGGAGTTTTCTCGGATTGATCGCCGCGGCGGCCCGGCCGGCCCGTGGCCTCAGCGTCTTCGCCGCGTGGCTGGCGCATGACGACAGCCGCGCCATCAACACGCTGGATATGCTGGTGGAGGAGGACGGCGTCAGCTTCCTACGGCACCACCTGATCGATTTCGGCTCCACGCTGGGCAGTGCCAGCAACGGCCCGAACACGCCGCGCAACGGCGATGAGTACATCTTCGCCTGGGGGCCCGCCGCGAAACAATTTTGCACCCTGGGCCTCTGGGTGCCGCGCTGGGCGCGAAAGAAGTTCCCCGGACTGCCGGCCGTCGGGAATTTCGAACCCAAGGTCTTCGACCCGATCAAGTGGGTGCCGGAATACCCCAATCCGGCGTTTGTTAACCGCCTGCCCGACGACGCGTTTTGGGCGGCAAAGCAGGTGATGGCCTTCACCGACGAAGAGATCCGCGCCATCGTCGCCACGGGCGGGTTCTCGGACGCGCGGGCCGAGAAGTACATCGCCGACACCCTCATCGAGCGCCGGGACAAGATCGGCCACGCGTTCTTCCGCCAGGTGCTGCCGCTGGACCGCTTCGCAGTGCGCGAGGGGCGCCTGGTCTTCGACGACCTGGAAATCCGCCACGGCCTTCTGGACCGGCGCGACTACTCGGTCCAGTGGTTCGTCTTCGACAACGAAACCGGCCGGAAAACGCCCGTCGAAGGCGCCGCCGGCTTCCGGATACCCGCCGGGGCGCCCGAGGGAGGATATCTCGCCGCCGAGATTCGTGCGGCCGATCGGGCCGAGCGCGTGGTGGTGTACGTGCGCCGGCGCAGCGCCATCGAGGTGGTCGGAGTCGAGCGCACATGGTGATGCGGCTCTGGCTCGTTCTTGCGCTGACAGCGGGCTTGTCCTGCGGCCAGCGTTTCTACACCTACGTCGGGGACGTCTCGGCAAATTCAGTGACGCTCGCGTGGGGAACCGCCGACGGCTCGGGCAACACCATCGGCC
>JBBIMZ010000328.1:0-5021 GCA_037444135.1 Solibacteraceae bacterium | reverse complement strand
CCGGGCTCGCGCCGTCGCGGGACCGGTCCCGGGGAAGCGCCGAAGTCCCGACAGGGGCTTGATATAATGACGGCCTTGTCCGAAGTTTTTTCCTGACCGGAAATGGGAGGCACTCGAGATGAATCACCCCTGGAAAACGGACCGCTGGTTCACCAGCCCGTGGAATTGGGAGCCGGAGGTTCGCGACCAGCTGCATTTTCCTGACCAGGTTCGCATTCACGACGTCACGCTGCGCGACGGCGAGCAGCAGACCGGCATCGTGATGCGGCGCGCCGATAAGGTCGCCATCGCCAGGAAGCTGGCCGAGGCGGGCGTCCACCGGATCGAAGCCGGCATGCCCGCCGTGTCGACCGAAGACGAGATGGCGATCCGGGATATCGTCGAGCTCGGTCTGCCGTCCCAGATCTTTTCTTTCGCCCGCTGCATGCCGCAGGACGTCAATCTGGCCAAGGACTGCGGCGTCTACGGCATCATCACCGAAATCCCTTCGAGCGACCATATCATCCGCAATGCGTACGGCAAGACGCTGGACTGGGCGGTCCAGGCCTCGATCGAGACGACGCTGGCGGCCAAGGAAGCCGGCCTGTACACGGTGTTCTTCACCATCGACAGCACGCGCTCCGAGCCCGAGCGCCTGCTGGACCTGATCGACAAGGTCTCCACCGAGGGGCACATGGACGCGATGACCATCGCCGATTCCTTCGGGGGCTGCACGCCGCAGGCGATCGCGATGTTCGTCAAGGCCCGGTTCCGGCAGCCGCTGGAAATTCATTGCCACGAGGATTTCGGGCTGGGGGTGATCAATACGATCGCCGCGCTGGCTAACGGGGCGGAAGTGGCCCACGTGACGGTGACCGGCACTGGCGAGCGCGCCGGCAACGTCCCTTTGGAAGATACGGTCATGGCGCTGCACTCGCTCTACGGCGTCGACACGGGTGTCAGGACGGAGAAGTTCTACGAGCTGTCGAAACTGGTCCAGGAGTTGACCGGGATCGTGGTGCCGAAGAACCGACCGATCGTCGGCGACTGGCTTTACCGCATCGAGTCGGGTATCGTCGCCATGTTCCACCGCCGCTGCAAGGACATCGAGCCGTGCGAGTACATCCCGTTCGTGCCGGAGATGGTGGGCCGGCCGCCGGTCGAGGTGGCGCTCGGCAAGGGCAGCGGCCTGGCCAACATCGAGGAGCACCTGGAAAAGCGCGGCCGGACCGCAACGCCTGAGCAGGCGACTCAGATCCTCAGCCGCGTCAAGCAGACTTCCGTCGACAAGAAGGGGCTGCTGACCGACGAGGAGTTCGACGCCATCCTGGCCGAAGTGCTCGGCTAGCGCCCGGAGCGACAGGATGTTTCGCAGTCTTGACGAGATGGTCGAGGCCGCCAAAGCCCACGGTCCGGTCAGGATCGCGGTGGCGGCCGGCCACAGCCCCGAATGCATTGCGGCGCTCCGCCAGGCGGGCCAGATGCGGCTGGCCGAGGGCATCTTCATCGGCGACGCCAAGAAGATCTGGGCTCTGGCCGACGAGATCGGCTTCGAGATCCCCGCCCATCAGGTCCTCAACGAGCCGAACGATCTGGAGGCGGCGCGGCGGGCCGTCGCCATGGTGCGGGACGGCAACGCCGAGTTGCTCATGAAGGGCAAGATCGGCACGGCCGAACTGGTCCGGGCGGTGCTCGATCGCGAATCCGGCCTGCGCACGGGGCGGCTGCTCAGCCAGGTAATCGTCTTTCAGGTGCCGGGGATCCAGCGCCTGATGCTGATGACCGACGCCGCGATCAATATCGCGCCGACGCTGGCGCAGAAAGCCGAGTTGTGCCGGAACGCCATCGATGTGGCCCACGCGCTCGGCATCGACAGGCCCAACGTGGCGCTGCTGTGCGCGCTCGAACTGGTGAATCCGGAGATGCCGGCGACGGTGGATGCGGCGGCGCTGGTGGTGATGAACCGCCGGGGGCAGATTCAGGGCGGCTATCTGGAAGGCCCGATCGCCCTGGATGCGCCGCTCAGCCGCTTCGCCGCCGAATGCAAGAACATCGAGAGCCCGATCGTCGAGAACACCGACATCTTCATCGCGCCCGATATCGAGGCGGCGAATATCCTCTACCGGGCCATCCTGTACTTTGCCCGCGGAGAGTCCGGCGGAATCGTCGTGGGCGCCAAGGTGCCCCTGATTCTGCTGTCGCGGGCCGAAACCCCGGAGACCAAGATCCGCTCGATCGCTCTGGCGATTCACACCGCCGCCCACGCCAGGAAGCGGTAGGAGGGAGCAGGCGGCCAAGGCCGCCTGCTCCCAGCGAAGATCAGCGACGCCCGTGCCCGCCCGGTCCGAACCCGCCCGGCCCGGGAGCGGGCAGATCCGTCGGCTGGATCAGCAGCAGGCCGATGGCTTGGTGGACCTCCCGCATCAGGCTTTCAGCCGCGATCAGTTCCTTGAGCGCGGCGGCGCCCCCGACGCAGGCCTGCGCCGTCGCCACATGGCTCTTTCGCGTGTTCTGGATCCCCGCCTGCACCGCCTCGATCTGCGAGCGAAGCGCCGTGGTGTCGGCTCCGCTGCGGACCGCATCGCGGAGTTGCTTGCCCAGATCGCGGAGCTTCTCAAGGTCGGGCGATACGGCATTGCGAAACGCCTCCTGATTGGACTTCAGGCAGGCGAGCTGGGCGTCGGTGAGCTTCAGATAAGCGACCAAGTCATCGTAGCTGGGCCCCCGGCGCTGCGTGTCCGCCGTCTGGGCGGCCAGCCACAGGCCGGATGAGAGCGCGAGCGCAGTGACAACAGCAAGCTTGTTCAAGCGAATCCTCCCGGTATTGAGATTTGGAACGCTGCCGTCGGCCGCGTTCCCACAGCCTCAAACGCAGCGGAGCGGTGAATGGTTTACAGGCAAGGCGAGGCGGCGCGGGAGATCTCCTCGAGAATCCGCTCCGCCTCCGCCGCCGGGTCGGCGGAGCGCGTGATCTGGCGGCCGACGACGATGTAGTCCGCTCCACGCCGAATCGCCTCGGCGGGCGTGGCGATCCGTTTCTGATCGCCTGCGGCGGCGCCGGCCGACCGCACCCCGGGCGTCACCAGAACCAGTTCCGGCCCGGCCAGCGCGCGCACGGCGGCCACCTCTTGCGCCGAACAGACGATGCCGTCGATGCCCGCCTCGCGCGCCTTACGCACCCGCAGGGCGACCAGCTCCGCCGCCTCGCAGGGATATCCCAGGTCCTCGAGGTCCTCCTTGTCGAAGCTGGTGAGCACCGTCACGGCCAGCAGTTTCAACCCGGAGTTCTCCCGGCCCTGGACGGCGGCGCGCATCACCGGCCCGCTGCCGTGGACCGTCAGGAAGCGGACGCCGCCGGCGGCCACTTGCCGCACGGCGCGTTTGACCGTTTCGGGAATGTCGTAAAACTTGAGGTCCAGGAAGACGTCCTTGCCTTCGGCCACCAGGCTGCGTACGAAAGCCATCCCCGCGGCCGCATAGAGCTCCAGGCCAACTTTGTAAAACGACACGGACGGACCCAGGCGGGTGACGATCGAGCGGGCCTCCTCCTCGGAAGCCACGTCCAGAGCGACGATCAGCGGGGATCTCATCGGATGCGGATGGGTTTGGCGCCGCGGCTGACGGCGCGGCCGATCCGGCAGGCGCCCGGCAGGCGCTGCTCAAGGCGGGCGGCGTCCTCCTCGGGCAGCGCGATCAGCAGGCCGCCCGAGGTCTGCGGGTCGTACAGGAGCAGGAGCATATCTTCGGCGAGCTCGCCGGCCTGCTCGACGGCGCATTCGGCGTAGGCGCGGTTGTTCTTGAGGCCCCCCGGAATGGCGCCCGCGCGCGCATACTCGAGCGCCCCCGGCAGCACCGGGACGCGGGCCGCCTCGATCTCGATCGTCACGCCGCTAGCGCGCGCCAGCTCGAGCGCGTGCCCTACGAGACCGAAGCCGGTCACGTCGGTGCAGCCATGGACATCGAAGGCCAGCATGGCTTCGCAAGCGCTCAGGTTGAGCTGGAGCATGGACTCGATCGAAGCGCGCACGTGAGCCTCCTGAGCGATGCCCCGCTTGAGCGCGGTCGAAATGACGCCGGTGCCGATCGCCTTGGTCAACACGAGGGCGTCGCCCGGCCGCGCCCCGGCGTTGGTCTTCACCCGTTCGGGGTGGATCACGCCCGTGACGGCGTAGCCGAACTTGATCTCTTCGTCGCCGATCGAGTGGCCGCCGATGACGACGCAGCCGGCCTCGCGCATCTTTTCGGATCCACCGCGGAGAATGGCCTCCAGGATCTCCAGATCGCCGCCGGCCGGATAGGCGACGATCGAAAGGGCCGACAGCGGCCGGCCCCCCATCGCGTAGATGTCGCTCAGGGCGTTGGCGGCGGCGATGGCGCCGTAAGTCGAAGGATCGTCGACAATTGGCGTGAAGAAATCCACGGTCTGCACGAGGGCGTACTCCGGCGTCAGCTTGTACACGCCGGCATCGTCGGCCGTGTCAAAGCCCACCAGAACGTTCTCGTTCACCACGCGCGGGACGCGGGCGAGCACCTGGTCCAAAACCTTTGGACCCAGCTTGGAGGCTCAACCCGCGGCCTTGACGCGCGCCGTCAACCTGGCTTCGGCCATCTTTCTCAGTCTACCGGACCTTTCCCCGACCAGCTTCGAGGCCTGAAACTCTGTAATATGGTGCCATGCAGCGCCGTCAATTCCTCAAAGCCGCCGCAGTCCCGGTGATCCTGCCGGCTTCCGCTCGGGGCGCCAATGACCGCATCCGCTTGGGCTTCATCGGCCTCGGCGGCCGGGCGCGCTGGCTGATCGAGCACGAGGAGTTTCCGGGCGCCGAAATCGCCGCCGTCGCCGACTGCTATCTGCGGCAGTGCTACGAAGCTGCCAGGCTGAAGCCGAGCGGGGAGCGGTGGGCCAAGTACGGCGACTACCGCCGGATGCTCGAACGCGAAAAGCTGGACGCCGTCTTCGTCGAAACGACGACGCACGCCCGGGTGCTGATCATGATCCACGCGCTCCAGGCCGGCCTGGACGTCTACGGCGAAAAGCCGCT
>JBBIMZ010000327.1:0-5024 GCA_037444135.1 Solibacteraceae bacterium | reverse complement strand
CCTGGGGGGACGCCCCGGAGTTCCCTACCCGGAGATCGGTGGCGCCTTCTTCGGCCGCAAGATGGGCGTGAACATGGCCAGGCCGTTCTGGGGCTGGCATGACAACCGGACGCAAAAGCGCGGGATTCTCGCAGTCGGGCAATGGGGTCTGGACCCGGCTTATGGCGTCTCGCGCAATCTGAGCTTTCCGTCCGAGGCGCCGGTGTCGCTGGAGTACACCTTCAACCCCTACCTGAAGCTGGACGGCCAGCAGGTCTCGAGCGCCCAGCTGGCGGAGCCGATCGCCGCCGGCCAGGCAAGCGCCGCCGGGCAGGGCTGGTTCGAGTTCCGGGTCTGGATCGACGGCTCGGTCGAGGCGTTCGTGCAAGGTGACCGGATTCGATACGAAGTTTTGAGCGGCGCGCCCTTCCGCGATCCCGAAATCAGTTACAGCGAGCCGTTGCCGGCGGCGCCGCTGCGGTCGCTGCGCGTGGTCAAGCGCGAGGGGCGGGGGCAGGTGCAACTGGTCGAGCAACCGGCGGCGGGCAATGGCTACACGGCGCGGCTGCGGATTGACGATCCGGAGCGCGCGGGTGCGGTGTACCGAGTGCGGCTGGAGTGGGAGCGCTAGGACCGCTACATCTTGGGGCGGAGAGACCAGAGGCGCCAAGTCATGTGGTTCAGTGCTTTACTTTGTGCCCAATCCGGTTTATCATGGACTCAACTCCCCCGAATCGAGGAGCGTGTGAAAGAGCCGGCTCATGTCGACCGGGCCCGGATCTCCACTGTGAGCGGGCAGACACCGAATTTGGTGGAGGCGCCGGCCTCGCCCGTCACGACTGCGGCCCGGTTCTTTCACACCCTCCCAGCACAGCGGCCTGGCGCGATGCCGCCAGGGAAGGAGTCGCGATCTTTTGCTGAGGCTTAAGCGAGTCGAACTTCACGGTTTCAAGTCCTTTTGCGACCGGACGGAAATGCGCTTCAACGGCGCCGGCCTGACCGCCATCGTCGGCCCGAACGGGTGCGGCAAATCGAACCTGAGCGACGCCATCAGCTGGGTGCTCGGCGAACAGTCCGCCAAGACGTTGCGCGGGAACCGGATGCTGGACGTCATTTTCGCCGGCACCAGCACACGCAAGCCGCTGAGCATGGCGTCGGTCACTTTGACGCTCGTCGATCCGGCAGGCGATCCGGAGACCGGGTGCGGCGCCGAAGCCGCAGAACAGACGGCCGGAACGAACGGGCACCGGCCCCGGTCGCCGCGCGAAATCGTCATCACGCGCCGCCTGTTTCGCTCCGGCGAAAGCGAATATTTGATCGACGGGCGGCCCGCCCGCCTGCGCGACATTCAGGATCTGTTCCTGGGCACCGGCTTAGGCCCGGATTCCTACGCCATCATCGAGCAGGGCCGGATCGGGCAGATTCTCAGCTCGAAGCCTCAGGACCGCCGGGCGATGATCGAAGAAGCGGCCGGCATTAGCAAGTTCAAGACCAAGCGGCGGCTCGCGGAGGCGCGCCTCGAAGGGGCGCGCCAGAACCTCTCGCGCGTCTTCGACATTCTCGAAGAAGTCGGCCGCCAGGTGAATTCGCTCAAGCGCCAGGCGTCGAAGGCCAAGCGTTTTCAGGAGTTGCACGCAGAACTGATCGTTCAGCTCCGGCGCACGCTCGCCGGCCGGTTTCGCAAGCTCGAGCGCGAGACCGCCAAGACGATCCTCGATCTTAACTTGGCGACGGCGGAGTTCCAACGACTGAGCGGTGAGGTCGCCGAGAACGAAAAGCACTTGGCGGCCGCGCAGCAGCAGGTCTATCACACCGAGACGCGGTTGACCGAGGTCCGTGCGCGGCTGGCCGAACTGCGGATCGCCTCCGAGCGGACGCGAGGGCGTCTGGAGGCCCAGACCAGGCAAGTCACCGGCATCGAGGAACGGCTGCGGCGGGGCGAAGCCGAATTCCAAGCGATCGACGAACGTCTGGCGGACCTCGAAGCCCAGTGGGCCGCTCACAGCCGGGCCTTAGCTGAGCTCGAGGGGAAGGCCGAGGCGGCACGCGCGGCGCTGGCCGCCAAGGCGCAGGAGAGGGAGAAAGCCCAAGCCTGCCTGCGCGAGGGCGAGCAGCAGATCGAATCCGTGCGCCGGTCGGTGTTGCGGCTGCTCGGCGAGGTTTCGACCTTGAAAAACGAGCTGGCCCAGGTTGACGAGTATCTGGCCTCGATCGACCGCGATGCGGCGCGCTCGGAACGCGAACAGCGCTCGGCTGGGGAAGAGCTGGAACGGTTGGGGCTTGCCCGCGAGGAACTCACCGGCGCGCTCGAGGCGCGCCAAGCGGAACTTGAAGCGCTTTCGGCCGAACGCCGCAGCGTCGAGGCGGGACTGGCAGAGCACAAGGCGGAGCTGGCGGAAGCTCGGGCGAAGCTCGAGCAACTGCGGTCGGAGAGCTCGCGGTACCAGGCCCGCAAACAGTCGCTCGAAGAGATCCTGTCGCACCGGGCCTATACAACCGAGTCGGTGAAGCGTTTTTTCACCGCCGTGGAGCGGGGCCGCGAGCGCGAGCTGGAGCCCCTCGGAGTGCTGGCCGACTTTGTCGAAGTCGATCCGGCCTACGAGCGCGCCGCCGAGGAGTTCCTCCACGAGGAGCTCGAATACATTCTCGTGAGGGATTGGCGCCAGGCCGAGCGTGGCATCGAGCTGATGCGGCGCGACGTGGACGGCCGGGCCACGTTCCTGGTTCATCCGGAGCCGGGCGAGGCAGTGACGGCGCCGCCTCCGAAGATCGACGAAGACCGGGCCGGGGGAGTCATCGGGCGGCTGAGCGAGAGCCTGCGGCTGGCCAACGGCTTGACCGACATCTCGCTGGAAATGCTCCCGCGGTTGGCGCGGTGCTGGATTGTCTCGGACCGGGAAGCGGCCCAGCGGCTGGCGCAGCGGTATCCGGACTGCTACTTCCTGCTCCCGGACGGCGTCTGCTATCACGGTCGTGCGGTCAGCGGCGGCAAGAAGACGGCCGGCGGCCCGCTGGCGCTGAAGCGCGAGCTGCGCGAGTTGCGGGCGCTGGTCGAGGCGAGGCAGCGGGAACTGGAAGCGGCGGCGCTGTGGGTGAAGGAGCTCGAGGGAGCCATCGCCGCCCTGGCCGAGGCGCAGGAGACGTTGCGAGCGCGCCAGCAAGGACAGGAGAAAGACGTGCTGGCGCTCGATCATGAACTCCGAAAGCTGAACGAGGAGCTCGCCCGCGCCTCGACGCGGCTGGCCGTCGCCCGGGCCGAAGTCGAGCGGCTCGAGGAGGAGCGCGCCGAAGCGCTGGACCAGCGTGAGCGGCGCCGCGCGGCGATCGCCGCGCAGGAGGAAACCCGACGGCTGCAAGAGGAGGAGCTCGAGGCGCTGCGGGCGCGCCTGACGGCGCTCCAGAGCGACGTCGCGCGTCTCAGCGAAGAGCACTCGGCGCTGCGGGTCGCCGTGGCTGAAGACGAGGAGCGGCGGCGGTCGGAGAAGAACGCCCAGAGCCGGGTGGAGGCCCAGCGCAGCGAACTGGAATCGCGCCGTCGCGAAGTGGCCGCCGAGATGGAGCGGCTCGGAGTTGAGAGGGCGCGGCTGCTGGCTGACAACATCGAACTGGACCGCACGGCCGGCGAATTGGCCGCCGAGATCGCCGGGACCGAGAAGTCCGTCCAGGAGCTCGAGCAGGCGGCGGCAGCCGGGCGGGCACGCCTGGCGGCGCTCGATGAATCCTTGCGCCGGCTCCGCCACGAAGCCCAGGCCGCGCAGGAGCGGCGCGCGCAGATCGAAGTGGCGCTCGCCGAGCGGAGGGCCGAGCTGCGTTACCTCGAAGAGACCGCTCAAAAAGAGCTGAACCTCTCCCTGGAAGAGCTCAACCGCTCCGAGGAGCCTGACTTGGACGAAGGCGCCTTCCTGGACGCCGAAGAGAAGTACGAGCAGCTCAAGGCGCGCATCGAGCAGCTCGGGCCGGTGAACCCGCAGGCCTTGGAGGAGTACGAAGAGGCCCAGCAGCGCTATGATTTCCTCAACACCCAGCGGCAAGACCTGCTCGATTCGATTCGCGATACCGAAAAGGCGATCCACGACATCGACGTCGAAACGCGGAAGCGCTTCACTCAGGCCTTTGAAGCCATCAACGAGAACTTCCGGGAGATGTTCCGGACCCTGTTCGGCGGCGGCGTGGCCGAGATGCGGCTCACCGACGAAGCCAACGCGGCCGAATCGGGCATCGACATCGTCGCCTCGCCGCCCGGCAAGCGGCTTCAGAATGTGCTGTTGCTCTCAGGCGGCGAGAAGGCCCTGACGGCGCTGGCGCTCTTGATGGCGATCTTCCGCTACCAGCCGAGTCCGTTCTGCATCCTGGACGAAGTCGACGCGCCGCTCGATGAGCCCAACATCCAGCGCCTGCTGCGCCTGCTCAAGCAGATGTCGCAGCAGACGCAATTTATCCTGATCACGCACGCCAAGACGACCATGGCGGCCGCCGAGTCGCTCTACGGCGTGACCATGCAGGAACCGGGGGTCTCCCGCCTGGTCTCGGTGCGGCTCCAGCCGGCCCCCGAGGAAAATCCCGAGCCGGAACCCGTCCCCGTATGAATTCGGGACGGGGCTTCAAATCTCCAGTTTGCCGTTGTAGACCATCTTCTTGAGCTGGAATTTGCGGCGAACGTCTCCTACGCGGAGCCTGAGGAGGAACTCGACCTCCTTGTCCTCGAGCGTGATTTCGCGGCCGCCCGGTCCGCTCTTGGGGAAGTAGAAGTAGAGCTCGGCCACGCCCTGCTGCTGGCGGCCCTGCACGTTGCTGGGGGCGATCGGCGCGGCCCCCTTGATCCGCAGTTGCGCCTTTTCTTTAAGCTGCTCGAGCGGGCCGCCCAAGGCGCGGACGGGCAACCCGTCGACGGCCATGACGTAAGCCTGCTCGCTGCGGCTCAGCAGTTGGGTTGCTTCCGGCGAGGTCGCCGCCTCGGCTCCGAAGCGCATCCGCGCGACAGCCTGCTTGACGGGCAGGGCGCTCATCCAGCGCAAATAGAGTGGGATCATCGGCGGCGGCTCGTA
>JBBIMZ010000326.1:0-5030 GCA_037444135.1 Solibacteraceae bacterium | reverse complement strand
TCGGCGGCACGCCGCCCAAAGGCGAGTCGGAAGAACGCGCCGCCGAGTGGGTCGTCGAAGTCCTGCGCTTGGCCGCGGAATACGCCGCTTCGCGCGGCGTGATTTTGGGCCTGGAAAACCACGGCGGCATCACGCTCCGCGCCGAGCGCATCGTCCAGATCGTCAAAGCCGTGGGCTCTCCTTGGGTCGGGATCAATCTCGACACGGGAAACTTTCGGGAGAACTCGTACGAGCAGATCGCCTTGTGCCTGCCGTACGCCGTCAACGCCCAGTTCAAGACCGAGATTCGCGACGAACAGGGCCGCACGGTTCCGGCCGACTGGGAGCGCCTTGTCAGGATGTTCGCCGGGGCGGGATACAAGGGCTATCTGGCGCTCGAATACGAGGGCAGGGAAGAGGCGCCTAAGGCTGTTCCCGGGTTGCTCGCCCGGCTGCGTGCGCTGGCGGCGAAATACTCCACCCCGGTGTGAGGCCGCCTGCCGGCGAGGTGACCATGCAGCCCATTTCGCGCCGCGCGTTTCTCCGAGCCTCCGGCGGGCCTCTGCTTGCGCCGGCGCGGGCGGTCCCCGCGGAAAAGGTCTGGGAAGGCATCTTTGTCATCATGCAGACGCCGTTCCTCGAGAGCCTCGAGATCGACGAGGAGTCGCTGCGCCGCGAGTGCGACTTCCTGGCGCGCGCCCGCGTGCACGGGGTGGTCTGGCCCGCCGGGGCGGGCGAGACGGTCTCGCTCTCCTACCCGGAACGGATGCGCTTCTCGGAAACGGTGGTGAAGGCGATCGGCGGGCGCGTGACGGTGCTGATCGGCGTGCACGGCGCCAACAAGTTCGAGGCGATGGAATACGCCCGCCACGCAGAGAAGATCGGCGCCGACGGCCTCCACGCTCTCGGCCCGACCAACGGCTCATCGGACCCGGAGATCCTCAGCGACTACTTCGCCGCCATCGCCTCGGTTTCCAAACTCCCGCTCTCCATTCAGGTCTCGACGCCCGGCATGACGGTCGATTTCCTTCTCCGCCTGGCCGATCAGCTACCGACGCTGCGCATCCTCAAGCTCGAAGGCGGCAACGTCCCTCACGACGTCACCAGAGTCCTGGCGGCGCGCAAGCGGCCGCTGATCGCTTCGACCGGGGGAGGCGCGATGAACCTGTACAACGAGATGGAGCGCGGCTCCGGCGGCACAATGGCCGGCGCGGGCTTGGCCGACATCCAGGCCGAGATCTGGGACCTCTATCACGCCGGGCGCAAGCGCGAGGCCCACGACCTGTTTCTCAAGTTCCTCCCGTCGGCGGTGCTCGAGCGCCGCACCACCTTTGTGCTGCAAAAGGAAATCCTGCGGCGCCGCGGCGTCTTCCGGACCGTCGTGATGCGCAATACGCGGCGGTTCTCGATGGACGCGGCCGATCTGGCCGAGCTCGACCGGATCCTGGAGGAGCTGCGCCCGCACTTCCGAGTGTGACGGGCTGGGTGAGCCGGCGGCGGCCCGCCCGGCTCAGCGCACGTCCCTGAGCGTGAGCGACCAGGCGGGATAGCCCCGCGCAGCGGCCGATGGATCGCTCTCGATCTGGACGGCCGCGTCGAATCTGACCCCGGGACCGAGTTCGGCCGAACGCTCGCGAAAATTCCACGCCCTTACCCAAACCGCCCGGCCGTCCTGGCGCAGGCGGAGGCGCAGATGGTTCTCTTTGAAGAAGACCGGCTCGCCGGCCACTTCGACGCTCTCTACGGCGAACAGAGGAGCTGGATTGCCGAAGCCGAACGGCGCCAGGCGCAGGATATCGGCGGCGAGGGAGTCGTCGATTTCCTCCAGGCGCAGGCGCGCGTCGAACTCCCGGCGGGGTATGAGGTCCTCCGGGCGCAAGCGCTCGGAGGCGTATTGATTCAGCCGGCGGCGGAATTCCTCGATGCGGCCGGCTTCGAGCGTCAATCCGGCGGCCTGGCGATGCCCGCCGAAACGAATGAAGAGGTCGTCCATCGATTCGAGCGCTTCGAGCAGGTGAAGGGCGGGGATGCTGCGGCCGGAGCCGCGAGCGATGCCGGTCTCGGCGTCGATGCTCAACACGATTGCGGGCCGGTGGAAGCGCTCCACCAGCCGGCTGGCCACGATGCCGACGACGCCGACGTGCCATCCCTGACCGGAAAAGATCAATGTTGGCTGGTCCTGGGCGGCCGGCGCGCGCGAGCACTCTTCCAAGATGGCGGCGATGATTTCTGCTTCGGTCTGCTGGCGCTCCTGGTTGAGATGATGAAGCTGAGCGGCAAGCTGGCGGGCCTGTTCGGCGTCGGAGGTGAGAAAGAGCCGGATCACGTCGGCGGCGCTCGCCATGCGTCCTGCGGCGTTGATTCTGGGCGCAATCCGGAAGGCGACTTGCCCCGCCGAGGGCGCTTCCCCGGCTTGGAAACCGGCTACCTCGAGCAGCGCCCGGAGGCCGGGATTGCTTACTGAAGCCAGCCCCGCCAGCCCGTGTTTGACGATGATGCGGTTCTCGCCCGTGAGCGGCACCACGTCGGCCACTGTGGCGATAGCGGCCATCTTCAGGAAGGAGCAGATCAGCTGCCGCCGCCGCTGCTCGGGCCAGCCGAGCCGGCCGAGCAAGCCCTGGACCAGCTTCAGTGCGACTCCGGCGCCGCAGAGGTTCTTGTCCGGGTAAGGGCAGCCGGGCTGCTTGGGATTGAGGATGGCGCAGGCCGGCGGCAGCGTCTCCTCCGGGAGGTGATGGTCGGTGACGATGAGGTCGACGCCGAGCTCTCGCGCCCGCCCGGCGGCCTCTTGCGCGCGGATGCCGGTGTCGACGCTGATCACCAGGCGGACGCCTTCGGCGGCGGCCTGCTCGATGACCTCGGCGCGCATGCCGTAGCCCTCGCCCAGCCGGTCCGGGACGTAGTAGCCGGCGGCGCCGCCGGCGAGTTCGATCGCTTTCTTGAGGATGACGACGCTGGTCGCTCCGTCGACGTCGTAGTCCCCGTAGATCAGCAGGCGCTCGCGGGAGGAGATGGCGCGCCGGAGCCGCTCGACGGCCGCCTCCATCCCGCGGAGCAGGAACGGGTCGTGGAGATCTTCGAGCGGCGCCTGGAGGAAACGGGCGGCCTCCGCCGCCTCGCGATAGCCGCGATGCCAGAGCACGCGCGCCGCCGCAAGCGTGATCCCCAGCGTGCCGGAAAGGCGCAAGACCTCCGGCTCGGCCGGTTCGGGCAGGATCCAACGCGCCGGCGCGGCCATCGGCATGCCGGTCAGTTGCGGGAGAAGTAGCCGCCCATGGACTCGCCGTTGCCTTCCTCTTCGTTTTCGACGGCCAGGTAGTCGTCGATCTCGTCGGCGATCTCCATCAGCTCCTCGTACCAGGAGGCGCGCTGGCTGTAAACGTAAGTCAGGTTCTGGTAAGTGAAGGACAACTCCACGACGCTGGTGAGGCCCTCGTAGATCCGCAATTCGCGCAAACGTTCTTCGAGGCGCTGGTACTCGTCGCGAGGAATGTCGGCGGTCTCCAGGTCGTCCATGGCGTCGTCGATGAAATCGGGCGAGAGCTCGCGGTGATGGAAGCAGACGAGCCGTACCTCTAGCTGCCGGCAGACTTCCAGAAACGCTTTGAAGTCAGGATAGAGACGCGAGTCCCACTGTACCGCCGACGCCGGCTCGGTCGTGCGCGCGAGGCTGTGGAAGATGACGAAGTTGCGCGACTCCAGGTATTGCTGGATCTCGTCCTTGAGACGGTCCAAATTCACTTTCATGAGCGTTGGGCCAGCACCAGAATATCACCGCGCGCGGCCAGGTCGCGGGCCGCAGGGGTAACGATCGTCTTGGGGCCGATATAGATCTTGCGCGATTCGGCCATAGCCTCGCGGACGTCCTTCTCGCAGACGAAGTCCGCGATGCGAATCTCCGGCTCGGCCGGCGGCGGGGCCGGCTCCGGGGCGCGCGGAAGTTCACAAGCAGGCGGCGGCTTCGGCGCCGGCCGCGAGGCGAGGAAGCGGTCGACCACCTGCGCCGCCAGTTCGGGAATCGTTGAGGCAGTGACGGCCGGGCGCGGCGGCTGGCCGTAGCCGCGCTCGGCCAGATATTTTCTGACGGCGGCCTCGATCCATTCCGGCGCAATTGCGGGGGGTGGGCTCGGCGGCGCAGGGGCGGCGGCTGCGACGGCCGCGGTTTCCGGAATCGCGGGCAGCTCCATCGCCTCTTCGGCGCTGCGCACGTACCAGGCGAGGCGTTTGATGTTGATCAGGTGTTGCGGACCGACGTTGTCGCTGGTGGCGTTGCCGGCGACGGCCCCGCAGCCGAGCGTCATCGAGGGAAACACGTTCGTCGTCAGACCGACCGAGCCGTGCGGCGCAGGAGTGTTGACGAGCACCCGATAGGCCGGCATCCGGGCGGCGAATTCGCGGATGCGCGCTTCATCCTTCGAGTAGATCACGCACGTATGGCCGAGTCCGCCGAAGCGGAGCACCGCTTCACAAGTGTCCATAGCCGCCTGAAAGTCCGCGACAAAATAGAGCGCGAGCACGGGAGAGAGCTTCTCGCGCGAGAGCGGGTATTGCTTTCCCACACCCTGCACCTCGGCCGCCAGGATCGACGTGTCGGCGGGAACCTCGAAACCCGCCATCTGCGCGATGCGGATCGGCGACTGGCCGACGCACTGCGGGTCCACCGTTCCCTGGGGCGTGATCAAAAGCTTGCCGAGCGCTTCGGCCTGCGCGGGCGTGCACAGGTACGCCTTTTGCTTCTTGAGCTCAGCCAGCACCGCCTCGCGCAACGCCGTACACGTGACCAGCGCCTGCTCGCTCGAGCAGACCGTGCCGTAATCGAATGCCTTGCCCTGAACCACCTTCGCGACCGCGTCGGCGACGTCGGCCGTCTTCTCGATCAAGACCGGGACGTTTCCGGGGCCGACGCCGAAGGCCGGCTTGCCGCTCGAGTACGCCGCTTTGACCAGACCGTGGCCGCCGGTGGCCAGAATCACGCCGGTCTTCGGATGGCGCATCAGCGCCTGCGTGGCCTCCTGCGTGACGTGCGTCAGGCATTGCACGACGCCCTCGGG
>JBBIMZ010000325.1:0-5049 GCA_037444135.1 Solibacteraceae bacterium | reverse complement strand
ACGCTGGGCCTGCGCACCGAGCGGGAGACGATTCCGGCGTTCAACCGCGAGGCCGCCAAGAGCTTCTTCGGCCACGATTACGCCTTCCGGTTTAACTTCCAGGACAAGCTCTCGCCGCGCCTCGGCGCCAGTTTCGACCTTTTCGGCAACGGCAAGGTGAAGATCTTCGGCGCCTGGGGCCGCTACTTTGACTGGACCAAGTACGACCTGGCGCGCGGCACGTTCGGCGGCGACGTCTGGCGCGTCTACTACCGCTCGCTCGATACGCTCGACGTCTACAACATCGATCTGACGAATATGCCGGGCCGGAACCTCTGGCCGGGTGCGTTCCGTGACCGCCGTGTCCCAGGTTTCCAATACCTGGATCCCGATGTGAAGCCGATGAGCCTCGATGCCATGAATTTCGGCGTCGAGTATGAAGTTCGGCCCCAGACGGTCTTTGCGGCGCGCTACGTGCAAAGCAAGCTCAACCGCACCATCGAAGACATGGGCGCGCTGGACGAGCAGGGCAACGAAGTCTACCGCTACGGCAATCCCGGCGAGGGCGCCAACCGGATCTTCCCCTCCTCCGGCGCCACCTGCCTGGTGAAAGTCGGCAACGCCTGCGGCTTCGAGATGCCGAAGGCCAAGCGCCAGTACGATGCAATGGAGCTGGAGCTGACGCGCCGCTTCAGCAGCGGCTGGTTTGCCAACGTCAGTTACGTCTACAGCCGCCTGTGGGGCAACTACGCCGGGCTTCAGAGCACCGATGAAATCCGGCCGCCGACGCTCGGCTACGGCTTCGGTCCCGCCCAGGTCTTCGGAGCGGAGAATTTCCGGCCCGGCGGCAACGCCAACCGGTATTTCGACCTCGATGAAGCCATGTGGGACGCCCACGGTAGGGTCGGCCTGTTCGGCCGCCTGCCGACCGACCGGCCGCACGTCTTCAAGCTCTACGGCGCGAAGGCGTTCAAATTCGGCACCGAGGTCGGCGGCTTCTTCCGCATCATGAGCGGCACACCTGTGACGACGCAGGTGGTCACGATCAACGACATCCCGTTCTATGTGGAGGGCCGGGGCGACTGGGGTCGCACGCCGGTGTTCAGCCAGACCGACCTGCTCGTCGCTCACGAGTTCAAGATGGGCGAGCGCAAGAAGTTGCGGCTGGAGTTCAACATGCTGAACCTGTTCAACCAGAAGACCAGCATGTTTGTCTTCGACCGTTACAACCGCGAGGAGCACTCCGATTCGGCCGGCATCGACCTCAGCGAAGTCGACCTCTCGAAGGGCTTCGACTGGAAGAAGATGGTGCTCGAGACGCCCGACGGCCAGCACGCGCTCGATCCCCGGTACGGCAAGGACGCCATCTTCAACCCCGGCTTTTCCGGGCGCTTCCTGATCAAATTCATCTTCTGAACTGGCGGCTGTTTTCCGGCGGGCGGGACGCGGTCTGAGTATCGGGCGCGTCCCGGCTCGGTGTTTCCGTGGGCCGGCCAGCTCGTGGTACCATAAGCCGAGCTGGCTTTTGCAGTCACGCCATTTCATTCGAAGCTTCCGGGCAGTGCTGGTCGCGGCAATCGCGTGGTCCGGCACCGCCGCAGCCGAAGACACGGGCCGGATCCAGCCCGGCACCCCCGCTCCGCCAGAGGGCCCTCCGAGGATCCGTCGCCTTACGGTCGAGAGCGAGGACCTCGTCGCCGGGGGTCCGTACACGCCCGTCACCGCAGCCCAGCGGGCCGAATGGTGGGCCGAACGCTCGCTCGGCTGGGAGAGCTTCGCCGCGGGAATCATCAAAGGCGCTGCGCGCACCTGGTGGCTGACGAGCCCGGAGGAGTGGGGCGGCGGTTGGGAAGGCTTCGGCAAGCGCGTCGGAACGCGCCAGGCTGAAGCGATTCTCTCCCGCGGCATCGAGGCCGGCCTCGGTTCGCTCTGGGGCGAAGATCCGCGGTATTTCCGCTACGGAGGACGCGATACCTCCGGCCGCCTGCGCCACGCCGTGGTTTCGGCCTTCGTCGCCTACCGCAGCGACGGAACCAGAGGTCCCGCCGTGGCCCGCGGCATCGGCCTCGTGAGCGCCAAGCTGGTGTCCCGATCGTGGAAACCGGACCGCGCTCTGTGGCAGGAAAGCTGCCAGCCCTTGGGCACGGGCTTTGCGGGGCGAATCGTCAGCAACCTCTTCCGCGAGTTTCTCCCCGACCTCAAGCACAAGATTCTCCGAAGAAAGCAAGACTAAGTGTCGGTCAGTTTCATCGAGGGTCCTTACCTAAAAGATCTGCTGGCTCAGCCGGCCTCCGTGCAGGCGGCCCTGGAGGGTTTGCGCGAGCCCTGGCTCGCCGCGGCGGTCCGGCGCCTGTGCGAGCCGCCGCGCCCCGTCATCCTTACAGGGATGGGTTCCTCGTTCCATGCCTTGCATGTTCTGTCGGCGCGCCTGAACCGCTCGGGACGGCGGGCGATGACGGTGGAGACTTCCGAGCTGGTCGACTACGCGCCGGAGACACTCGCCGGAACGCTGCTGATCGTGGTGTCCCAGTCGGGCCGCAGCGCCGAGGTCGTCCGCCTGGCGGGCTCCCGGCCGGCGCACTGCACGCTCCTTGCCGTCACCAACACTCCGGGATCGCCGCTCGAACAGAGCGCCGACCTGTGCCTGTGGATGAGGGCCGGCGAGGAGTTCTCGGTCTCCTCGAAGACCTACGTGGCGACGCTGGCTGCGCTCGCCTGGCTCGGGGCGCTCCTGACGGGCGAGAGCCCGGACGAACCTCTCGGCGAGATCGAGGCAGCCCTGCCCTGGATGAGCCGCTATCTGGCCGGCTGGCGAGGGCACGCCGAGCCGATCGCGCGGCGCTTGGCGGGCGTGCGCCATCTGTTCCTTGCCGGACGGGGCGAGTCGCTGGCGGCGGCGTCCACGGGCGGCTTGATCATCAAGGAGGCGGCGCACTTCCACGCCGAGGGCATGAGCGCCGCCGCGTTCCGCCACGGGCCGATCGAGATGCTGGATCCGTCGACGCTGGTGGTGATCTTCTCGGGGGAACGGCGCAAGGAGCTGAACTTGCGCCTGGCCTGCGACATCCGCACCGGCGGCGGCCAGGCCGAAATCATCGGCGAAGAGGCCGAGCTGGAGGCCTTCCGCCTTCCTCCGGCAGCCGGGGCGGCGCGGCCGCTCCTGGAGATCCTGCCGGTCCAGATGATGACCCTGGCGCTGGCGGCGCTCGCGGGCCGGGAAGCGGGTCGTTTCGAGCGGGCGGCCAAAGTCACCGCCGTCGAGTGAGCGGCTACCAGGCGAGCGTGCCCGAGCGCGGCTCTTCGTTGGGATTCGGCAGGTAGAGCGTTTTGCAATGCTCGCAGCGGTAGATTTCCGCGTCCTCACCGAACCGGCGCCGCACCTCGTCGCCGAAGAAGTACCAGCGTTTCAAGTGGCCCGCGCACAGCTTGCCTTTCTCGTCCTTTTCGTTGCAGGCGCGCTGGCGCAGCAGGCGCGTCTTCACTTTGGTGCCGTCGCTGAGCGTGCAGACCAGTTGGGGATCCGGCGGCGCGCTGACGGCTTCTTCGATCTCACCGGGCATAGCGATCACCGAAAAGTATACCATCCGGCGCCGCTCCGGCCGGCCCCGGTGTGTTACGCTTGAGTGTTGAGTCCGGCCGCGCAATGCCCGCCCGCGTGAGCGAGTCCCTCGTGCTGAGGACTTATCCGTTGCGGGAAGCCGATCTGATCGTCAGCTTCTTTACGCGCGACCAGGGCAAGTTGCGGGGCGTGGCCCGGCGGGCGCGGCGGGCGAAAAGTAACTTCGGCGCCGGACTCGAGCGGCTGTCTCATGTCCGGATGTTTTATTTCCAACGGGAGAACCGCGAACTGGTGGACCTGGATTCCTGCGAGTTGATTCATTCCCAGTTCGCCCTGGCCGCCAGTTACGCCTCCAGCGTCGCACTCGACTATCTGGCCGAGGTTTCCGAGCAGTTGCTTCCTCCGGGCGAACCCAACGAGAGGTTTTTCCGGCTGCTCGTCGCCGTGCTCGACTATCTCCGCCGGCCGGAGGCGCAAATCTGGGCCGCCGTGACCTATTTCAGCTTGTGGGCCGTGCGCCTGTCGGGCTTTCTGCCGGCGCTGAACGTGGCCCCCGAAGACCGGACGCTCGCCGAGGAGATGCTGGCGAAGCCGATCACCGGGCTGGCGCCCCGCCGCTGGACGCGCGAGACGGGACGCGAGCTGCGCCGGCTGCTGGCGCGGCAGATCGAGGAACATATCGAACACAAGCTCGGAACGCCGGAGTATCTGGAAGCACTCGACTAAGATGCATTCCTTTCAGGAGATCTTGTTTCGGCTGAAACGCTACTGGGCCGACCGCGGCTGCATCATCCAGGAGCCGTACGACGTCGAGGTCGGCGCGGGAACGATGTGCCCGGAGACGTTCCTGCGCGTCCTCGGGCCGAAGCCCTACCGGGTCGCCTATGTGCAGCCGAGCCGCCGGCCCGCCGACGGCCGCTACGGGGAGAACCCGAACCGGCTCTACAAACAGCAGCTTCAGGTGATTTTGAAGCCCTCGCCGGACGACATCGTCGAGCAATACCTGGCCAGCGTCGAGGCGATCGGGATCGATCTGCGCCATCACGACATCAAGCTCGAGGAGGACAACTGGGAGTCGCCCACGCTGGGCGCCTGGGGCATCGGCTGGCAGGTGATGCTCGACGGGCTCGAGATCACGCAGTTCACCTATTTTCAGCAGTGCGGCGGCATCGACCTGGACGTCGTGCCGGTCGAACTCACTTACGGCCTCGAGCGCCTGGCCGCCTTCCTGCAGGGCAAGGAGAGCGTCTACGAGATCGAGTGGGCGCCGGGCGTAAGCTACGCCGATGTGCGCTTGGCCGAGGAAGTGCAGTTCTCGGTCTACAACTTCGAGCTGGCCGACGTGCCGACGCTGTGGAAGCTCTTCGAACTGTATGAAGCTGAATGCCAGCGCCTGCTCGGCGCTTATCCGGACTACGCGGACAAGAAGCGCTTTCCCGTGCTGGGGGCCTACGACCTGGTGCTGAAGTGCTCGCACCTGTTCAACCTGCTCGACTCGCGCGGCGCCATCA
>JBBIMZ010000324.1:0-5050 GCA_037444135.1 Solibacteraceae bacterium | reverse complement strand
GAAGAGGCGCTCGCCATCGATCCGGAGGACGCCCGCTGCCATGCGGGCCTGTCCACCTCCTACGCTCTCGGGGGACACTTCGACTTCCGGCCGCCGCGGGAGGCCTTTCCCAAGGGGAAGGAGGCCGCCGGACGCGCCCTCGCCCTGGACGAGGGTCTGGCCGAGGCGCATGCCTCGATGGGGCTCGTCGAGATGTTCCATGAATGGCGGTGGGCGGCGGCGGAAGTCAGCTTCCGGCGAGCCATCGCCCTGGAGCCGAACTGGCCGGAAGGCCATATTTACTACAGCTGGTGCCTGTGCGCGCGGCAATCCTTCGAAGCGGCGGTCGGCCAGGCTTGCCGGGCTCTTGAGCTCGACCCGGTTTCCGCCTTCGCCGGCGCGAATCTCGGCTGGGTGCTCGCCATGGCGGGCCGCTTCGATGAGGCGGTCCGGCAGTTGGAAGCTACGCTCGAGCTGGACCCCAACTATCCCGCAGCGGCGACTTTGCTCGGCGGGGCGTACTTGGCCCGCGGCGAGACCGAGAAAGCCTTCGCCTACCTGGAGCGCTCCGCGTGGCGGCTGTCGTTTCTGGGCCTGGCCTATGCCTGGGGCGGCCGGCCGGCCCGCGCCCGCCGGATGCTCGAACAGCTGCCGCAGGCGGCCCCGGGCAGCTGGCGTCCGTCGGAGGTCGCCCTTCTTTGTCTCAGCCTGGGCGAGCGCGAGCAAGCCGCCCGCTGGCTGGATACCGCTTATCAGGAGCGGGACTACATGCTGAGCCTCCAGTACCCCAAGTGGGTGCGCGAGCCGGCCGATCCGCTCGTGATCGACTACCTCAAGCGCATGGGACTGTAGCGGTCATGACGACACTCCGGCGCGGGTTGACCGCCTCGCCTTCCGCCGGGGAGAATACGTGGGGTGGAACCGGAACTGACAGCGGTCTTGATCGCCGGCGAGTTGCGGCGGCGAGCTTCGCACAGCCTGAGTCATCTGCTGAATCAGACCGCTTTGGAGCGCATCGAAATTCTCGTGGCGGACTGCTGCCCCGGCCGCGGGCCGCTCGCCGGCGCCGGCCACCCGGCTGTGCGGTGCCTGGAGTGCCCGCATCTGACTTTCTATTGTGGCGCCCAGGCGGCGGCGGTCCGGGAGGCTCGCGCACCCATCGTCGCCTTCATCGAAGACCATAGCTACGCCTCGCCGGCCTGGGCCGAGGCGGTGCTCGACGCCTTCCAGGACCGGCGCGTAGGGGCAGTCAATTACACGTTCACAGCGGCCGGAAGCGGCTATTTGAGCCGCTCGATCCTGCTGGCCGAATACGGCTATTGGATGGCGCCCCATCCCGGCGGCCCCATCGCTTTCGCCTCCTCAACCAACATCGCCTACCGGCGGGACTTCTTGTTGCGGCATCTGGCGGGCGGCGAGACGATTTTTGAGGCGGAGTTCCTGCTGCACCGGGCTCTTCGCAACGAAGGCAGGCGGATCGTCGTGGCGCCGCGGGCGGCCGTGGCGCACGAATCCTGGGGGCGCCTGTGGGATGCCTGCCTGGCCAACGGCGCCAACAAGCGCGTTCTCGGAGCGCGCCGCGCCGCGCTGGGCCGCTGGGGCCTGGGACGCAGGTTGGCGGCGGCCTCGGCCATGGGGGCGATGCCCGGTTTCGGCCTCCTGCGGCTGGCCCGCAGCCTGCTCGGCCGGCGCCGGTTGTGGGGAACCTTCTTGCTCGGAACGCCGGTCGTGGCGTCGATCTACGCTTTCAGCGCCGCCTGCGAAGCTGCTGGATACCTGTTCGGGCCGGGGCGCAGCCGCGAGGAGTTCCGGGCCCGCGAGCTGGCGGTCGAGCGGGATGGCTGACCCTGCCCGCTTTCACGGCTGCGGCCGGATCTCCAGCCCGGCTTTGGCTTCCAGGCGCGGCGGCGGGACGTTGGTAAGCCAGGCCTCGACCGTGTAGTGGCCCGGCGGCAGGGGCGCGCCGGAGCGGGACGCCAACGGCACGCTCACGGCGTAGTTGCGCTCGCCGGTTCCTACCTGCTCGCTGCCGAACACCAACAGAAAGGCCTTGCCCTCGGACCAGCGGTACACCTCCGTGCCCTGCTCATCCTTGATCGCCAGATCGAAGCGCTGGCTGGAGCCGAAGTTCAGGGTCAGCGGCTCCAGCCGGCTGTTGCGAAGCGTGAGGCGGGCCAGCACGTCCGCGGGCCCCTGGCCCGGCGTGTGCACGTAGCGGTCGAGCGCCAGCGAAATGCTCAACTCCGGCGCGGTCACGAAGGTGACTCCTCCCAGTCGCGCGTAGATGAGCTGGTAGCGCCGGGGACCGGCGATCGTGGTCACCACCCGCTCGATCAGGCCCACGTAAGGCAGGTAGAAATCGCGCTCGAGCCCGGCGTCCGCGCACCGCCCGGGCTGGTAGCGCACCTCGAGCGCCGTCTCGAACTCTCCGACGGGCCCTTCCCAGTGGGCGGCGCGCGATGCGATCACCGCCGACGGGTTGCAGGGGTGGATCGCCGTGGCGAACGGCTCGCCGGAGGGGGCGGCAAAATCGAGCCAGACCTCCTCCCGGCCGGTCTCGGCGTCGTAGCGGTACAGCCTGCGCTCTTCGCTCAGGCGCAACCACGCGTCGCCCTCCGCCAGTCCTCTCAGGAGCACGTAGCCGCGGCCGCCGAAGTAGCCCGCCGTGGGAATCTCCACCACGACGGGTTCGGCGCCGGCGCTTTCCGCCGCCCGGTAGATCCATTGGTTGCCGACCTGAAGCGGAAAGTAGTCGGGCGCCTGAGCCCGGCTGCCGCCGGCGAGCAGGAACGGCAGCAAGACAAGGGAAGCTCGTCGCGCCATCGATTTGGTCGACGCGGCGCCGAAGCGGACCGTTTCACGCGCTCTTGACCAGGCGGTCGATCGCGCGCAGCGTTTCCAGCAAGGCGCCGAGACGTTCAAGCGGCAGCGCATTCGCGCCGTCGGAGAGCGCCCGCGCCGGATCCTCGTGCACCTCGACAAACAGCGCGTCGATGCCGGCCGCCGTCGCCGCTCTGGCCAGCGGCTCGATGAATTCGGCTTGGCCCCCGGAGCGGTCGCCGGCGCCTCCCGGAAGCTGCACGCTGTGCGTCGCATCGAAGACCACCGGATAGCCGGTGCGCCGCATGACGGGGAGGGCGCGCATGTCCACCACGAGGTTGTTGTAGCCGAAGCAGGCGCCCCGTTCGGTCAGCAGGATCCGCTCGTTGCCCGTCGAGGCTACCTTTTCGGCCGCCAGGCGGATGTCGTGAGGGGCGACAAACTGTCCCTTCTTGATGTTGACCACTCGCCCGGTGCGGCCGGCTTCGACAAGCAGGTCGGTCTGCCGGCACAAGAAGGCCGGGATCTGAAGGATGTCGGCCACTTCGGCGGCCGGGCGGGCCTGCGCCGGCTCGTGGATGTCAGTCAGAATCGCGTAGCCGGCGGCTTTCAGCCCGGCGAGGATGCGCAGGCCTTCCTTCAGGCCGGGACCCCGGTAGGAGCGGATGCTGCTGCGGTTTGCCTTGTCGAAAGAGGCTTTGAAGACGAAGGCGCCTGCGATTTGCCGGATCCGGCCGGCCAGGAAGTGAACGTGCTCCTCGCTCTCGATCAC
Organism: Solibacteraceae bacterium; assembly: GCA_037444135.1. Classification (GTDB taxonomy): domain Bacteria; phylum Acidobacteriota; class Terriglobia; order Bryobacterales; family Bryobacteraceae; genus CALKXJ01. The sequence continues at coordinate 1,479 of JBBIMZ010000324.1, read as the reverse complement.
GCAGGGTCCGGCGATGAGCGCCAGCGGCGCCCCGCCGCCGAACAGGATTCGCTCCCCGGCAGGGGTGGTCAGCTCAACGGGCATGGACGCTGAGGGCGCGCGCTTCACCGAGCCGTTCATTCCGGCGCTCGAGCGCCGCCTCGATGAACGCCCGGAACAGCGGATGCGGCTCCAGCGGCTTGGACCTGAACTCCGGATGGAACTGGCAGCCGAGGAACCAGGGATGGCCCGCCAACTCGCAAATCTCGACGTACGTGCCGTCCGGGGTTTCGCCGGTCACGCGCAGGCCGTGTTCGGTCAGAATTCTTTCGTACTCGCGGTTGAACTCGTAGCGGTGCCGGTGCCGCTCGCTGATCTGCGGGACGCGGTAGGCCTTGCGGGCCAGGCTTCCTTCCGCCAGCCGGCACGGGTAGGCGCCCAGGCGCATCGTCCCGCCCAGCTCGTCGACGCCCTTGAGCTCGCGCAGCTTGTAGATCACCCGGTGCGGCGTCGCCGGATCGAACTCGGTGGAATCGGCGTCGAGGCCGCAGACGTTCCGCGCGAACTCGATCACCATGGTCTGCATGCCGAGACAGATGCCGAAACAGGGGACGCGGTGCTCGCGAGCGAAGCGAATCGCGTGGATCATTCCCTCGACGCCGCGCTTGCCGAAGCCGCCCGGCACCAGGATCGCATCGTAGCCCCGAAGCTGGTCGATGCACTCCGGCCAGGACAGCTCCTCGGCGTCGATCCAGGAAATGTTGACCCGCCGGTTGTGAGCCAGGCCCCCGTGGAGCAGCGCCTCCTTGAGGCTCTTGTAAGAGTCTTCGTAGCCCACATATTTTCCGACCAGCGCAATGTCGACCTCCCCTTCGGGGTTCTTCAGACGCCGGACCATGTCCTCCCAGCGGTCCAGGTCGCGCTTGCCGGCGCGGCCTTCGAGCCCCAGCATCCGCAGAATCAGGTTGTCCACCCCCTGATCGGCGAACACCAGCGGCACTTCATAAACCGAATCCACGTCGCGGGCGGTAATCACGGCGCTCGCGTCGACGTCGCAAAACAGCGCGATCTTGGCCTTGACGTCGTCCGGCAGCGGCCGGTCGGAGCGGCACAGCAGCATGTCCGGCTGGATGCCGATGGCGCGCAGCTCCTTGACGCTGTGCTGCGTCGGTTTGGTCTTGAGCTCGCGCGCCGCCGCGATCCACGGCACCAGCGTCACATGCACGTGCACCGAATTGTCCCGCCCGAGCTCGTGGCGCATCTGCCGGATCGCCTCCATGAAGGGCAGCGATTCGATATCGCCCACGGTGCCGCCGATCTCGACAATGACGATCTCGGCGTCCTCGGCCAGGCGGCGCGCCCAGGCCTTGATTTCGTCGGTGACGTGCGGGATCACCTGGACGGTCTTGCCCAGGTAGTCGCCGCGGCGCTCGCGGAAGATGATCTGCTCGTAGATGCGTCCGGAGGTGACGTTGTTGCGCTGGCTGAGCCGCGCGTGGG
>JBBIMZ010000323.1:0-5054 GCA_037444135.1 Solibacteraceae bacterium | reverse complement strand
CCGAGCCGCCGGTCCAGTCCGGGGGCGAGGCGTTCGATGAGTATGTCAGCGATCCGGCCAAGCCGGTCCCCTACATTCCTTACATCGCCCAGGGGATGACGGTCGAGCACATGCTCGACGACCAGCGCTTCGCCGCCAGGCGCACCGATGTGTTGGTCTATCAGACCGAGGAGCTCGAAGGCGACGTCACGATCGCCGGCCCGATCACTCCCACGCTGTACGTGTCGACCACAGGGACGGATTCGGACTGGGTGGTGAAGCTGATCGATGTCTACCCCGGCGACTTTCCCGATCCGGACCCCAATCCCGCCGGCGTGCGCATGGGCGGCTACCAGCAGCTCGTGCGCGGCGAAGTCTTTCGCGGCAAGTTCCGCAACAGCTTCGAGAAACCTGAGCCGTTCGAGCCCGGCCAAGTGACCCGGATCCGCTTTGTGATGCCCGCAGCGCACCACACTTTCCGCCGCGGGCACCGCATCATGGTGCAGATCCAGAGCACCTGGTTCCCGCTCGTGGATCGCACTCCGCAGCGGTTCGTCGACATCTACAACGCCAAGGAAGGTGACTTTCAAAAGGCCACGCAGCGCGTCCACTGCGCCCCGCCGCATGCCTCCCAGATCGAGTTGCTCGTCGTGGCCGGACCGGGCGGTCTGCCGGCGGCCCTGGCGCGCCGGGCGAGCCGCTAGCGGGGCGCCGGAGAGTGCCCCTCGAGCGTTTCGGCTAGTTGCTCCCACTCCTCGATCAGGGCGTCGAGCTCGGCGCGCAACTCAGCGGCCCGGGCGGTCAGGCGCCGACTTTCTTCGGCGCTGCGAAACACCGCCATCTGCTGCTCGCATTCGGCCAGGGCCGTCTCGGCGCGCGCGATCTGCTCCTCGATCTCCTCGACGCGGCGGCGGAGCCGGAGCATCAGGATCGGATTGACGCGCCGCGGCCTGGTCCCGGCCGGTTCCGCTGACCCGGCGGGGCCAGGGGCTTCCGGCTCGGGCTCGGGCGCGGCGGCAGACGCCTGCTGCTCCTTCCGGCGCCGGTAATCTTCATAGTTGCCGGGATAAATTGCGACGCGCCCGCCGCCCACTTCGAAGATCTTCGTGGCGAGCTGGTCGATGAAGTAGCGGTCGTGCGAGACGAAGACGACCGTGCCCGAGTAGCCGCGCAGCGCCTCGAGCAGCACTTCCTTGGCCCGCAAGTCCAAATGATTGGTCGGCTCGTCGAGGAGCAGCCAGTTCGAAGGGGCGACCAGCAGGCGCGCCAGCGCGTAGCGGTTGCGCTCGCCGCCGGAGAGCACGCCGATGGGTTTGTAGACATCGTCCCCGGAAAACAGGAAACAGCCGAGCAGGTTCCGGAGGTCCGTGAGCGTCCACGACGGCGCCACGGCGGCCAGATCGTCCAACAGCCGTGCGCCGGGGTCGAGCTCTTTGTACTGGTCCTGAGCAAAGTAGTTGGGCTCGACGTTGTGGCCCAGGCGCCGCTCGCCCGACGTCAGCGGCTCGATGCCGGCCAGGAGCTTGAGCAGCGTCGACTTGCCCGCGCCGTTCGGTCCCACCAGGGCGATCCGGTCGCCGCGCTCGATCAGGAAACCGACGCCGGAAAACACGGTCAGCGCGCCGTAGCGCTTGACGGCGTCGCGAAGCTCGACGACGATGCGCCCGCTGGGCCGCGGCTGCGGAAACTTGAAGTGGATCGCCTTTTCCTCGGGCGGAATCTCGATGCGCTCGATCTTTTCGAGCTCCTTGATGCGACTCTGCACCTGGCGCGCCTTGGAGGCCTGGTAGCGGAAGCGGTTGATGAACGCTTCGAGCTGCTGGATGCGTTCCTGCTGGTTGCGCCACGCGGCCTGGAGCTGCTCGAGGCGGGCGGTTTTTTGCTCGAGGTAGCGGCTGTAGTTGCCCGCGTAGAAGTGCAGGCGGCGGTTCCAGATTTCGACGATCCGGGTCACCGTCACGTCCAGGAAATAGCGGTCGTGCGACACCAGCACGCAGGCGTGCGGATAGCCGGCGAGATACTCTTCCAGCCAGTTGCGCGCTTCAAGATCCAGGTGATTGGTCGGCTCGTCCAGCAGCAGCAGGTTGGGACGCGCCAGCAGCAGCCTGGCGAGCGCGATGCGCATCTGCCAGCCGCCGGAAAACTCCTCGGTTGGGCGGCGCCAGTCCTGGGGAGAGAAACCGAGGCCGCTGAGCACGGCGCCCACCTGGGCCTCGAGCGCGTAACCGTCCCGGTTGCGGTATTCGGTCTCGAGCGCGTGAAAGCGTTCGGACGCTTCCCGGTACTCCGGGCCGGCCGGGTCGAGTTCGGCCAAGCGCCGGCTCAGGTGCTCCAGTTCCGTTTCGATCGCCTGCATCTCGGCGAACACTGACAGACATTCGGCGAACACCGTGCGGCCGGCAAGGCGGAGCCCCTCTTGCGGCAGGTAGCCGGTCGAGACGCCTTTGGCCCGGATGACGGACCCGGCGTCGGGAGCCTCGATACCGTCGAGGATCTTGAGCAGCGTGGATTTGCCCGTCCCGTTGGCGCCCACCAGGCCGACGCGGTCCGACGGGCCGATCAGCCAGTCGGCTTGTTCGAACAGCGTCCGGCCGGCGAACTGCTTGGCGACGCCGGCGAGCTGAATCATGGCGCGTGCGGGGTCACCGTCTCGTGCCCGGTGAAGCGCCGGCGGAGGATCTTGCCCGGACGCGCGCCCGTGATCTTTCCATTCTCGACGACCGCCTGGCCGTTCACGAGCACCAGCTCGAAGCCGCTCGAATACTGGTGCGGCTCTTCGAACGTCGCGCGGTCTTCGACCAGCTCGGGATCGAACAGGACCAGGTCGGCGGCGAAGCCCTCCACCAGGAGGCCGCGATCGCGGAAGCCGAAGGTGCGCGCCGGCAGGGACGTCATGCGGCGGACGGCGTCTTCGAGCGTCAGCAGGCCGCGCTCGCGCACGAATCGGGCGAGCACGCGGGCGTTGGTCCCGTAGGAACGCGGGTGCGGCTTGCCCTCGCCGTAAACGATCGTGCCCCCGTCGCTGGCCACCGCCGTGTTCGGATAGCGCAGGATGCGCTCGACGTCCTCGGCCGACATGTTGTGGTAGACCATCGACGCGCCGCCCTGATTCACCATCTCCAGGACCGTCAGGATCTCGTTGGCGAGGTTTTGATCCCGGCCCCGCAGCCGGTTGATTTCGCTGATGGTCTTCCCCTCGAGCGCCGGATCGGCCTCAAACCGCGCCACCGTGGCGAACGAGTAGTCCGGGTGACCGCGGCGGCGCAGAATCTCCTCCATGTCGCGCGCGATGCGGGCGCGTGTGTCTGCATCGGCGAGGCGTTCCTTGAGCTTGTCCTCGCCGCCGGCGAGCGCCCAACTCGGCAGCAGGATGCCGAGCCCGGTCGAGGAACGCTCGTAAGGATACTGGTCGACGACCACGTCGACGCCCTCGCGTCGCGCTTTGTCCACCAGGTGAATCCCCTTGGCGCTCGAGCCCCACACATTCCGGCTGCTCACTTTGAAATGGGAGATTTCGACGGGAATTTCCGCCTCGCGGCCGACGGTGATCGCTTCCTCGATGGCCTCCAGCCACTGCTCGCCCTCGTTGCGCATGTGCGTCGCGTAAACGCCGCCGTAGCGCGCGGCGACCTTGGCCAGAGCCACGATCTCGGCCGTTTCGGCGTACGTTCCCGGCACGTAGATCAGGCCGGTGGACAAACCCACGGCGCCGGCGCGCATCGCCTCTTCGACCAGCGCCTGCATGCGGGCCAATTCTTCCTGCGACGGCGCGCGCTGCTCGGATCCCATGACTTCGCGCCGCACCGAGTTGTGACCGATCAGCGAGGCCACGTTCAGCCCCAGCCCCAGCTCCTCGAGCCGGCGGAACCAGCCGGCCAGGTCCACTTTCGAGCCGCCGCAGTTGCCGGTGACGATGGTAGTGACGCCGTCGAGAACGAAATTGTCGCCGCCCGGCACCTGCTCGAGCGTGCGCTCGACGTGAGTGTGCACGTCGATGAAGCCGGGCGCGAGCACTTTGCCGGCGGCGTCGACGATGCGGCTGGCGCTTGCATTGGTCAGGTCCCCGATGGCGGCTATCGTTCCCTCCTTGACGCCTACGTCGGCGATATACCAGGGGTTGCCTGTACCGTCGACGATGCGGGCGTTGCGAATCACCCAGTCGAAATCGGCCGCCGCCAGCGGCAGGGCGGCGGCGAGCAGGATCCAGTTCCGCACGTGAGCGCCTCCCGGTTCAAGAAAGCGGCCCGCAGAAGAAGTCGAGCGCGCGGGCGATGAAAGTCTTCAGCTCCTGCCGCTTCACCACGGCATCGAGAAAACCGTGCTGGAGCAGGAATTCGGAGCGCTGGAAGCCTTCAGGCAGCTTCTGGCGGATCGTCTGCTCGATGACGCGCGGTCCGGCGAAGCCGATCAGCGCGCCCGGTTCGGCGATGTTCAGGTCGCCGAGCATGGCGAAGCTGGCGGTGACGCCGCCGGTAGTGGGGTCGGTCAGGACGCTGATATAAGGCACTCTGGCTTCGTCCAGCCGCATCAGGCTGGAAGAGACCTTCGCCATCTGCATCAGGCTCACGGCGCCTTCCTGCATGCGAGCGCCGCCCGAGGCCGAGACAATGATGAGCGGCGTGCGTGCGGCGAGCGAGCGCTCGATGGCGCGCGTGATCTTCTCGCCGACCACGGCGCCCATGCTGCCGCCGATGAACTTAAGCTCGAGTACGCAGATGTTGACCTTGCGCCCGCAGAGGGTGCCGGTGGCCGAGATGATCGCGTCGGGCAGCTTCGTCTTCTGGCGCATCATCTCCAGCCGCTGGCGGTACGGCAGCGCGTCGTGGAACTCGAGCGGATCGGTCGAGCGCAGATCCTTGTCGTGTTCCACCCATTCGCCGTCGAGCAGCAGCTCGAGGCGGCGGAAGGCGTCAATCTTGAAATGGTAGCCGCACTTGGGACAGACCTCGGCGTTCTCCTCCAGCGTCTTGCGCCAGAGAATCTGCGCGCAGCCGGGACATTTCTCCCACAGCCCTTCGGTGCGGACGGTGCGCTCGCCCGGCGCGGCGGCCACACGTGGTTTGTTCCGGGTAAAC
>JBBIMZ010000322.1:296-5058 GCA_037444135.1 Solibacteraceae bacterium | reverse complement strand
GGCCGCCACCGGCAAGGTCACGGGCATCAACGCCAGCGGATGGGCCCCCGGCCGGCTCACGCTCGATCTGCTGCGGCGGAAAGGTTTCACCGCCATGCCGCAGGAGGGCATCTTGTCGGTCACCGTTCCCGGGTGCGTCGACGGTTGGGAGAAGCTCCACCAGCGCTTCGGCAGGCTTCCATGGCCGGAACTGTTCCGTCCCGCCATCTACTACGCCGAACACGGCTTCCCGGTGACCGAATGGATCCAGACTTACTGGAGCGGCGCGGCTGACAAGCTGCACAAAGACCCGGAAGGAGCGAAGATCTTCCTGCCAAGCGGACGCCCGCCGCAGGTCGGCGAGCGGTTCCGAAACCCCGATCTGGCTAAGGCGTTGCGCCTGGTTGCTTCCGGCGGCGCCCGCGCCTTTTATCGCGGCCCCATCGCCGAGGCGCTGCTGGCAACTTCCGCGCGTCTCGGGGGCGTCCTCGAAGCCGCCGACCTCAGGGAGTTCTCCGCCGAGTGGGTCACGCCGATCTCGACCTCCTACCGCGGCTGGACCGTGTACCAGTTGCCCCCGAACGGCCAGGGCCTGGCAGTGCTCGAAATGCTCAACATTATGGAGGGCTTCCCGCTGCCTGGTTACAACCCCGACAGCGCCGACGCCTTCCATGTCAAGATCGAAGCCCAAAAGCTGGCCTACCAGGATCTCCAGCGCTACCTGGCCGATCCCCGCTTTTCGGCCGTCCCGGTTCGGGAACTTGTCGCCAAGGACTACGCCGCCCGCCGCGCTTCGCGGATCGACCTGGCCAGAGCGCAATGTTCGCCGCAGCCGGGCAACCCGGCGCCGGGCGCAGGTGACACCGTCTACCTCGCCGTCGTCGACCGCCAGGGCAACATCGTCTCGCTGATCCAGAGCATCTATCTGGCCTTCGGATCGGGAATCGTCGTCGACGGCCTGGGATTTTATCTGCACAACCGTGGCGGGCTGTTCGATTTCAATCCCGAGCACCCCAACGCCCTGGCGCCGCGCAAACGGCCGTTTCACACCATCATCGCCGGCCTGCTCGAGCGCGAGCACCTCCACGTCGGCTTCGGGATCATGGGCGGACTGAATCAGGCGCAGGCTCAGGCGCAGTTCGTCTCCAACCTCGTCGACCACTCGATGAACATCCAGGCGGCTCTCGAAGCTCCGCGCTTCACCAAGCTCAACTTCGGAGGCTGCGACGTGATGATCGAGAGCCGCCTGCCGGATCAGACCTACCAAGAGCTGCGCCGGCGCGGCCACCAGCTCGAGCTGTTGGGCGAGTTCGCTTCGCCGGTCGGCGGCGGGCAGGCCGTGCTCTACGATTCGAAGACCCAAATCAAGTACGGCGCCTCTTCGCCCCGCAAGGACGGCGCGGCCATTCCGGAGCCGGATCCTTATTTCTCGGAGTCGCCCACTCCGTAGCGCTCCAGCCTGAGCCGGTTCAGGGCCCTCTCGAGCACTGTTTCGAACACCGCATCGCGCCCAAGGAGTGACAGTTCCTCGCCGAGCAGCTCGGCCTCCGGCGGTGGTGCGCCGAGCCTGGCGATCAGGCGCCCCTCCCGCCGCAACTCGATCCCCCCCTCGGCCGCGCGGCTGACAGGCAGTCGCATGCCGGAACCTTCGAATACGACGCTCCGGAGGCCGCGCGCCGGCCCCACTGACGCCCGCGCCAGCCGGATGGGCGGCGCCGATGGCGCGCCCTCCAGCCAGGCCGCCAAATAGAGCGCCTCGGCCGGCAAGCGCTCGCCGTCGAAACGGATCTCGATGCGCTCGACGGCCGCCGGGGAGAGATTCAGGTCCGGCTGCTCGAACGCCTCGGCGAGAGCGGCCCGCCAGGGCGTCAGGCGCGTCCAGGACAGGTCCGCCACGGCGCGGGCGATCCCGGCGAGGGATCGCACCCGCTTCAGACCGTCAGCGGCCCCGACAGCGCTCGAATCCACGATCAGCTTGTCAGCCAGCCGGAAAACCGGCCGCAGGGCTTCCTCGTCGAGGAGGCGCCAGGTGCGCACCCAGACCGCTACCGGCAAGTCGGGCGCCGCCAGCGCGAGCGCCACCGGCGGCAGCTCCGCCAGCGCCCCCGCCGTGACGGTGATCTCAATCTGCTCGCAGCAAATCTGCTGCCGCCGGCCCAGCGGCAGCCAGCACCGCGCCGAAACCGACGCGCTCAGGCTGCGGGCCGTGTCCTCGGTCAGCCCGAGAACGATCACGCGGCTCGGGTGGTTCCGGATCACACCGGCCAGCGTTTCGGCGAGCACGGTGTCGGCGGCCGCGCCCGCGGTCGCCACCAGCAGGGTCATCGCGCAGGCGCGAAGCACCTCTCCGTCTTGCTCGCTGCCCAGTCCGCTCCACAGCTCGTCGAGTTGCTCGAGGATCCGGTCCGGCCGGACCACCGCTCCGCTCACGGGTTCCTCCACCGCCGTCCGTCGCGCGCCAGGAGTTCGTCGGCCTCCGGCGGTCCCCAGCTCCCGGCAGGATAGTTCGGAAAGGGAAATCGTCTCTCGGCCCACGCGTCCAACACGGGCTGGACGACAGCCCAGCTGGCCTCCACTATGTCCTGGCGCGGGTAAAGCGTCGCGTCGCCGGCCATCGCATCCAGCAGCAATGTCTGATAGGCGGTGGGCAAGCGCAGCCCGAAGCTGGCGCCGTAGTTGAAGTCCATCGAGACCGGCCGGAGCTTCATGCCGCTTCCCGGCAGCTTCGACAGGAACCGTAACGAGATTCCTTCCTGCGGCTGGATGCGCAGCACCAGCAGGTTCGGGCGGGCCGCCGCGCCGGCGTCCGCGCGTGGAAACAGCGCGTGCGGCGCCGCGTGGAACTGGATCGCGACGTCGGTGATCCTCTTGGGCAGGCGCTTGCCCGTGCGCAGATAAAACGGTACGCCGGCCCAGCGCCAGTTGTCCACGTACAGCTTGAGCGCCGCATAAGTCTCCGTGTTCGATTCCGGATCCACGCCGGGCTCCTGCCGGAAACCGACCACATCCTCGCCGCCGGCGCGCGCCGGGCCGTACTGGCCCGCAACGGCGTGCGTCGCCGCCTCCGAGGCTGTGAAGACCCGGATCGATCGGAGCAGCTTGGCGCGCTCGTCACGCACCGCAGTCGGTTCGAACGCCGCCGGCGGCTCCATCGCCACGGTCGCCATCACCTGCAGCAAGTGATTCTGGATCATATCCCTCAGGGCGCCGACCTCCTGGTAGAAAGCACCGCGGCCTTCGACGCCGATCGATTCGGCCGCCGTGATCTGCACGTGGTCGACATAGCGGCGGTTCCACAGCGGCTCGAAGATCCCATTGGCGAAGCGGAACGCCAGGATGTTCTGAACGGTCTCCTTGCCCAGGTAGTGGTCGATCCGGAATACGGCTTCCTCGGGGAAGGCCTGATGGACCAGGCGGCTGAGTTCGCGCGCGCTCGCCAGATCCCGGCCGAACGGCTTCTCGATCACGACGCGCCGCCAGCCGCGGCCGCGCGTCAGTCCGGCGGCGGCCAGCCGGCCGACCACCTCGGCGTAAAGGCTGGGCGCCGTCGACAGGTAAAACAGGACATTGCCGCCCGTCTGGTGCCTGCGATCGATTTCGTCCAGCCGTGCCGCCAGAAGCGGGTAGAGCCGCGAATCCTGAAGGTCGCCCGCACAGTAGTAAAGCGGGCGCGAGAACTCCTCCCACAGCGCCGGATCGAACTCTGCATTTTCAAGGAATCGCTGCACCGCCTCCCGCATCTTCCCGCGGAACTCGCCGTCCGCCATCGGCGTGCGCGAGTTGCCCAGTATCGCAAAGCCCGCGGGCAAGCGCCGCTCCGCCGCCAGCCGATAGAGAGCAGGCAGGAGTCTGCGGCGCGCGAGATCGCCGTTGGCGCCGAAGATCACCAGCGCGCACGGCGGGACGCGGCGTTCCAACCGCAGGGGATCTTCCCAGGAACTCCCGCCGGTCATGTTCAATAGATAGCACGTGAGCACGATCCGGCGCCTACTCGAGCCCGGGATGGCTGCAGGGGCCGGTTGCACCGCCGCCGGCGCTATGATAAACAGACGCAATCATGGTGATCGACCGGAGGGCGGCGTTTCGGTACCTGGCAGCGCTGGGAGCCGGGGTTCGCCGGCTGGCGGGGCTCGACGGGATTTCGGCGGAGGATCCAGTGCTCGAGCCGGCCAATGTCTTCGATTTCGCCAAGCTGGCCAAAGCGAGACTCGATCCGCTGGCCTGGGACTACCTGGAGGGCGGCACGGAGGATGAAGTTTCGCTGCGAGACAACCGTGAAGCGTTCAACCGGATTCTCATCCGCCAGCGGGCGCTCGTCGACGTCCACAGCATCGATTTGTCGCTCGAGCTTCTGGGGCGAAAGCTTCCCTACCCGATCTTTCTCTGTCCCGCCGGCGGCAAGGAGTGCTTCTGGCGTGACGGTGAGCTGGAGACGGCTAAAGCCGCGGCGGCCGCCAAGGCGCTGCACATCACCAACGGGGGCATCGAGAAGCTGACCGAGTCCGGCAGCGGGCCGGTCTGGTGGATGGTCACGACCGGGGGCGAGTTCCGAACCGAGCGGACGATGAAGAGTTTCGTCCAGCGGCTGGAAAACCAAGGGTGCGCAGGAATCTGCTTCACGGTGGACATCATGTACGTTTCACACCGGGAACGAAACATCCACAACCGGTTTGTCCGGGCCTGGTGCAATCTTCCGGGCGGCATTCCACGGGACCGTGAAGGAAACCTGCCGAAAGACTGGACGCCGGAGCGGGCGGGGATTTACCCGTCACGGCCAGGGCCG
>JBBIMZ010000322.1:0-267 GCA_037444135.1 Solibacteraceae bacterium | reverse complement strand
CAATTGCGGTCCATGACGAAGCTGCCAATCGTCCTGAAGGGGATCCTGATCGGGGAAGACGCGCGGCGGGCCGTCGAATGCGGAGCAGATGCCGTCATCGTCTCCAACCACGGGGCCCGCGCCTTGGACCATGTGGGGGCCACGATCGAAGCTTTGCCGGAGGTGGTCGCCGGCGCCCAAGGGAAGATTCCCGTGCTGATCGACGGCGGATTGCGCCGCGGCACGGACATTTTGAAGGCGCTCGCGCTCGGCGCGAAGGCGGTGGGG
>JBBIMZ010000321.1:2133-5059 GCA_037444135.1 Solibacteraceae bacterium | reverse complement strand
ACAGCCTGCCAGCGCTCGATCGGCGCCTGGTCTTCGAAGCCGAGCTGGAGGTACAGCGGCCGCCCCATGTCCGTGGCGTCCAGTCCGATCCACTCGATCCCGCGGCCCTCGGCGAATTCGACCGCCGCTTCGGTCACCTGCCGCGCGAAGCCCCGGCGCCGGTAGCCGGGGTGCGTGAGCACCATGCCGATCCAGGCCAGGCGCCGCCCGTAGCAGACGGCCGTAGCCGTCGCGACGATGCGCCCGTCGCACTCCAGACCGAAGCAACCCTCCGGTTCGAGTTCCAGCAACCGGATCCAGTCGGCTTCGACCTGATTCCAGCCGGCGGCCTGATTCAGTTCCATCAAAGCGCCGACATCGACGGGCTGGAGGCGGCGGATCCGGTTCATGGCAGAACCGCGTCAGGCGATCACCCGCCGCCAGTTCCGGCCCAGCCGGATCACGTACTCGCCGGGCGCCCGGAGTTCGACTAGGCCGGTGACGCGCGCGCCGTCCAGTTCGACGGCGCCCTCTTTGAGCTTGCGTCCAGCCTCGGCCACGGAGGCCGCCAGACCCACCCGGGCGAGCACCTTGTCGATCCGCAGGCTTCCCCCGTCGAGGCGCACGGTCTCGATGTCGGCCGGAACCTGCCCGGCGGCGACGACGCGCTCCCACTCCCGCTCGGCGCGCTCGGCATCGGCCGCCGAGTGAAAGTCCGTGACGATCTGCCGCGCCAGATCCATCTTGGCCCGCTTCGGATGGAGCTCCCCGGCGGCGATGCGCCGCCGCATCCGGTCGATCTCGGCGAGGCTCGTGTCGGTAAGCAGTTCGTAGTAGCGGAACATCAGCTCATCGGAGATCGACATCAGCTTCTTGTACATCTCCTCCGGGCTCTCGGTGATGCCGACGTAGTTGCCCTTGGACTTCGACATCTTCTCGACGCCGTCCAGGCCCTCGAGCAGCGGCACGGTGCCCACGATCTGCGGCGGCAGGCCGTAGTCGCGCTGGATTTCCCGTCCGACCAGGAGGTTGAATTTCTGATCCGTGCCTCCGAGCTCCACATCGCAGGCCAGGGCCACCGAATCGTAGGCCTGCACGAGCGGATAGAGCAGCTCGTGGACGGAAATCGGAACGTTTTCGCGGAAGCGCTTGGCGAAATCGTCCCGCTCGAGCAGCCGCGCGACAGTGTAGCGGGAACACAGGCGGATGATCTCCTCCAGGCGCAGCGGCGCCAGCCAGTCGCTGTTGAAGCGGATCTCGGTGCGCTCCGGATCGAGGATCTTGAAGACCTGGGCCTTGTAGGTCTCGGCGTTTCGGAGGATCTCTTCGCGGCTCATCGGCGGGCGCGTCACGTTCCGTCCGGTCGGATCGCCGATCAGGCCCGTCATGTCGCCGATCAGAAAGATGACCGTATGGCCGAGATCCTGAAAGTGCCTCATCTTGCGCAGCAGCACGGCGTGGCCCAGGTGCAAGTCCGGCGCCGTCGGGTCAAAGCCGACCTTCACGCGCAGCGGGCGGCCGCTCCGTTCAGCCTCGGCGAGACGCTCTTCGAGCTCCTCCAGGCGGATGACTTCGGCCATCCCTTTGGTCAGATAGGCGATCTGCTCGGCGATGGAAGGTCGCGCCACAGTTTCATTCTACGATCCGGCCTGGATGCGCCGGCGCCAGAACCTTGAGGCGCCTGGGCAGCACGCTGATCTCGACCGGGAGCGCGCCGAGCGGCTCGCCGTCCACCTCGATGCGGGTGATCTCCGGCGACCGCGCCACCAGTTTTACGGCGCGGAAATGGCGCACCTTCGGGTGCTCGTAAATCCTGCCGTTGTAGAGATAGGCGAGGTCCTTCAGGAGGGTGAGCAGGCTCAGGTCGTCGATCACGGTGACTTCTAGCAGCCCGTCGGTGAGGACCGCGCGCGGGCACACGTCCATGCCGCCGCCGTGATAGCGCCCGTTGCCGACGGCGACGTTCAGCACGCGATAGCCGCGCGGCCCCTGCCCGTCATCGAGCTCGAGTTCGACCGGCTTGCCGCGGTAAGAGGCGAACACCTGCAAGGTGGCGTAAAAAAATGCCGCCTTGCCGCCCAGCGGGCTTAAGAAGTTTCGCGACCGCGCGGCGACCTCGCCGCCCATGCCGAAGCTCACCAGATTGACGAAGTAGCGGCGCGCGGTGCGCCCGTCGAGCGTGCGATAAGTGAGCAGGCCCGCGTCGATCTCGAGGCAACGACCGCTAGCGAGCACTTCGACGGCGCGCTCGGGCGAGGATGGGATGCCTAGCGTGCGCTGGAAGTCGCCTCCGGTGCCCAGCGGGAGCAGCCCGAGCGCCGCCGCCGGATTCGGCGGCGGGTTGTCGAACAGCAGGCCGTTGGCGATTTCGTTGTACGTGCCGTCGCCGCCGACGCCGATGATCAGATCGAATCCCCCGCGCGCCAAGTCCCGCGCGAGCTCGATGGCGTGACCGGGCGCCTCGGTCAAGCGCGCCTCCACCGCGCCGAGCCGGCGCTCGAGAAGCGGTCGCAGCCGCTTCCAGCGACGCCCCGTCCGGCCGCCCGCCGACCTCGGGTTCACGATCACCGCCGTGCGTCTCATCGGGCGGGATCAAGCCGAACGCCGCCGGCGCCGCAGATCTTCGACCGTGTCACGCAAAGTCTCGAGCGGATCGCGCGCGCGAAAGCCCAGTTCGGTGGCGGCTTTGGTCGAATCGCAATACCAGAAGTGGGCCGACATCTCGATGGTGGCGTCATCGAGCGGAAACGAGCGGCCGGCCAAGGCCATCACCCTCCGCAGCAGGCGCGCGCTCCACAAGGACGCCTCGAGCGGAAGCTCGAGCAGCGGCGGCCGCACATGGGCGATGTCGGCAACGGCGGCGATGACCTGTCGGAACGTCCAGTTGACGCCGCCGAGCAAGTAGCGCTCGCCGGTCCGGCCCGCCCGCATCGCGGCGATGAGTCCT
>JBBIMZ010000321.1:0-2079 GCA_037444135.1 Solibacteraceae bacterium | reverse complement strand
CAGCAGCCCGATATCCCGCGTCGACGAACCGAATTCGTCGCCCGGACCGAGCAGCAGCGCGGGATTGGCGATCACCACCGGCAGATCGCAGCGGCGGACGTAATCAAGAGCAAGCTTCTCGGCGTAGATCTTGCTCAAATAGTAAGGCCACCGGCCGACGACCTCGATGCGGAAGCCGGAGTCTTCGTTGTGGACGACGGGCTCGCGGCTGACGGCGACCGTGCCCGATGAGGAGACGGCGACGATGCGCTTCGGTCGGTGGCCTAGAGCCGCCTCGCAGACATTGCGCGTGCCTTCGACGTGGAGATCGAACATCTGCCACTTCAGGCGCGGGTCGCGCGAGACCATTCCGGCCAAGTGATAGACCTCATCGCAGCCCTCCATGGCGCGCTCGACATCCTCGCGGCGCCGGATGTCTCCTTCGAGGATCTCGATGCGCCCGTCGGGACGGAACGGACAAGGACCGTAGTTGAGGAGGCGCAGTCGCGCGCCGGAGCTCTCGAGCAAGTGCGCGACCAGGTGGCGCCCGAGAAAACCCGTCGCACCGGTGACGAGAATCCGTTCGGCCATCTCAGACGGTCTCCGGCGTCCCCAGCACGTCGGCAATCTGAATAGGGGGCACCTTCAGGTGGGAAATCGTCGGCGTGCGGCCCACATGCGTGCGCGCCATCTCGAGCGCCTCTTCCATCGTCCCCGCCGTCTCCCAGCCCATCCGTTCCGCCACCCGCGGATCCTCGGCTCCGACGACGATCACTTTGCCCAGATGATGCCGGCCGTTCTGGCCCCAGTACCACATGAAGAAGGCGTGCACGCCGTGATAGGCGTAGCCGAAGCGGAACAGCCGCCGGTAGTCGGGATCGCGGGCGAATTCCTCTTCGTACTTGCGCTGGAGCTCGAACGGATCCCTGGTCTCAGCCAGCAGCCGGTAGAAGAACTCGATATAGGAGGGGTGGTGCCGGGGGTCGAATTCGGCGTAGAGCGGATGCGTCATGATCAGCACGCCGTTGCGCTTCACCAGCGGCATGTAGCGGTACATGTTGAAGATATAGCCGAGCACCAGGCAGTGCACGAGGATCGGATTGAGGATCGAATTGACGTTGTAAGGCATGATGAACGGCACGCCGACGATCATCACGTCGGACTGGCCCTGGACCGGAACGCAGTACTGCGCGTAGCAGTATGCGAGAGTCTTCTCGTGCACGGCGTGCGTTTCGCCGGCGTGAATGGCGATCGTCTTATAGGCGGCCGGAACCGAAAACAGGATCTTGCGTTTGAGCGGCCGCGGCAGCCGGGCCAGCGCCGCCTGCGCCGTCTTGAACGAGATCCTGTCGAAAGCGTTCCAGCGGTCTTCGTTCTTCACGAAGAAGGCCATGCTGGGGTCGAACATCGCGTTGTTGACGGCGGTCTCGACATGGAAGACCTTCAAGTGGCGGTCGATGACGTCGTTGATGCGGTCGGCGGAGGCCGTCAGCGGGGATTGCCGGTGGTCGAAGTAGGAGTCGCACGCCTGGATGGTGGCCGGATTGTGATTGGCCTTCAGACCCTCGTAATCGGCCGCGCCGACGCCGAGCGACTTGGACCCGCCGTCCATCGGCACCAGATTCACGTTGAGGTAGATCACCAGATCCGACTCGGCGATGCGCCGAAACAGACGCACCGGCTCGCCGAGTTCGGTCTTGCCGATTTCGACCATGTTGTCCGGCCCGTCGGCGTCCATGTTGTAGAGCTGGTCCGGATAGTAGGCGTCGAAGATCTTCCGGCCGACTTGCCAGAGGATCTCGAACGGCTCCATGCGCCGGTGATAGGTCGTGACGATCACAATATGGAAATCCTCGACGCCGTGCGCCGCCAGCATTTCGAGCACGACTTCGAGCATCTCCTGGCGGGCGTCCGGGCGGCGGAATTTCGGCAGCGGCAACGAGATGTCGTCGATGCAGATGGTCACGCGCATGACGGGGAGCAGGAGAGCCTCGAGAGGCTCCATCTCCTCCGGGTGATCAATCGCGTGGCGGATGCCCGCCTTGCGGTCGCGCAAGCCGGGAATGGTCTGCAGGTGATCGTTGCGATTGGCAGGCACAA
>JBBIMZ010000320.1:1260-5060 GCA_037444135.1 Solibacteraceae bacterium | reverse complement strand
TATCCGCTCCCCGGCTATGAGGAGTTCGAGCGGCGCATAGGGGCCCTGTATCGCTCCTACGGGCGCGAGAGCGATTTCCGGAATGTCGTGGTCGAGACGGGCCACCAGGATTCGGACTTCCTGCGAGGCGAGGCGATCCGCTGGTTCGACCGCTACCTGCAAAACACGCCCGGGCGGGAGCTGGATCTGGATTACTCGGAGGCGCCCGAGGAGTCTTTGGCGGTGTTCCCGCAGGGGCCGCCGGCCGACGCCGAGAATTACCGCGTCCACGAGATCTTCTTGAGAACGCCCGAACTGGGCCGTTACGGCTCGCGCGAGGAGTGGGAACGGCGCCGCAAGAACTTGCTGGAGGCGCTGCGCACGAAAGTCTTCGGGGCGTTTTCCGCCGAACGCTCTCCGGTGAGCGTCCGCCCACAACCGGGGCGCCAGAGCCGGTTCGCCGAAGAGCTGGCGATGGAATCCGAGCCCGGCGTGGAGATCCGGCTGCTGCTGTTCCGGCCCGAGAAGGCCGAGCAACCTGCTCCCGGACTTCTGTATGTCGCCAGCGAGGGTGAGGACGCCGAAGCGATTCGCCAGATGTTCCGCAGCCCGCGGGGCCGCCCGGCGGTCCGCATGGCGGTCTACCCGCGAGGCGTGGGCGAGCTGAGCTGGGAGAAAAGCTTTTGGAAGACCGTGCTGCGCAACGCCATGCACGTCGGCCACACGGTCGATTCGCTCCGCCTGTGGGACGTGCTCGTCGCGGTGCAGGCCCTGCGCGCCCAGCCGGGCGTCGATCCGGCGCGGATCACGGTGATGGGAGGGGGCGTATCGGGCATCCTGGCTTTGTACGCGGCGCTGCTCGATCCGGGGATCCATCAGGTGCTGCTGCGGCAGCCGCCCTCGAGCCACGTCGAGGGCCCGATCTTTCTGAACGTGCTGCGCTACCTGGACTTGCCCGAGGCGGCGGCTCTGCTGGCGCCCCGGCGGCTGAATTTCTACGGACGCATTCCCCCCGCCTACGAACGCGTGCGGCAGGTCTACGCGCTCTACGGCGCCGCCGGCCACATGCATCTGACGATGGATGTCGACACGGTGCTCGAAGGGCGCTATGACCACAACTTCGCCAGTGGTCTCTGACGCGCCTGACGTGCTATATTGACGCCTGATGCCGCAAGGCTACGTCCTCCTGTTTCTCTTTATGGCGGTGGCCGTCGGCTTCGTGCTGGCGCTGCTGCTGCTGGCCAAGATCATCCGTCCGGCGTCTCCGTTTCAGACCAAGCTCGAAGCCTACGAGTGCGGCATCAAGGCTGCTTCCGACGCCCGCGGCCGCTACGCGGTGCGCTACTACATCATCGCCATCCTGTTTGTGATCTTCGACGTGGAAACCATCTTCCTGTTCCCCTGGGCCGTCCGCTACCGGGCGCTCGGCTGGTTCGGCGTGGCCGAAGTGGCCGTGTTTCTTGCGATTCTGATCGTCGGTTATATCTGGGCCTACAAAAAGGGCGCGCTCGAATGGGTATGAGGCCGGCGAGGCTCCTCGGATGCCTCCTCCTGGCCGGTTTGAGCGCAGGAGTGTTGTGCGCAGAGCCGGTCTTGCGCCTATCGACGGCGGCGCTCGGCCCGCTGTCGGTCGCGCTGGGCGCCGAGGGCCCGCCCCAAGTTCTCGAAGCCTTCAATGCAGGCGACGGCAATCTGAGCTTGTCGGTCCAGGCGGACGCAGCGTGGCTGGCGCCGGCAGTCGGCGCGGCTCGCCCTTGCAGCGGGCGCGAGGGCTCGTGCATTCCGATCACCATCGCTTTGCGCACGGCGGCCTTGGCGAAAGGAATGCACACGGGCGTGGTGACCGTGAGCGACCCCAAAGCCTGGGACGCGCCGCAAACGGTGACCGTCACCGTTCAGATGGGCGGCGGCGTGCCCGACCGGGCCGAACTGTTCGTGGCGCCGGACGGCTCGACCGACAGCCTGCGGTTCGAGACCAACTCGGTGCTTCAGGCGCGCGTCACCACGGAAAGCGGAGGCGACTGGCTCACCCTGGCGCTCGAGGGGCTGGGCAGCTTCCGCTTCGTGCTGCCCTACCGCATTCAGGCGCGGCACCTGCCCGGGATGAGCGAAGGCGCCTACAACGGCACGGTCGAGGTGACAGGGTCGGCGTTTCCGGGCGATCTAAAGACCGTTCCGGTGACGCTGCGCGTGACCTCGGCGCCCATCGCCATCGCCTGGCCGCCGCGGCTCGACTTCCACGTGGCCCGGAACACGATCAAGCCGCAGGGGGCGGTCCTGGTGACGAATCGGGGGCTGGGAACGCTCAGTATCTCCGGTGTCCGTCCCAGTACGGCGGGCGGCGGTGAATGGCTGGCGGCGAAGGTGGAAAATGCCGCCGTGGTGACGGTGAGCGCGGATCCGGCCGGTCTGGCGCCGGGCCGCTACGAAGGCGCCGTCGAAATCGCCTCCAACGCGGCCAACGGCCCGCTGCGCATTCCGGTCCGCCTTCAGGTGGTCGAGCAAGGCCCTCCGCTCGCCGCGTTCGGAGGCGTGGCCAACAACACGTTCGCTCCGGGCGATCCGATCGCCCAAGGGGGCATCGCCTCGATTTATGGCGAGCAATTCCGCTACGGCGACCCAGTGCAAGGCACGATTCCCCTGGCCGAGGAGCTCGGCGGCGTGAAGGTGTTCGTCAACGGCGTGGCGGCGCGCCTGTTCTATGTTTCGTACGGGCAGATCAACTTCCAGATGCCGTTCGAGATCCCGCCGGGGCAGGCGCGGGTGACGGTGATGCGTGAGGGACAGGCGGGCAACACCGTAACGGCGGAGGTTGCAGCGCGCGCGCCGTTGCTGTTGCGGCTCGGCCTGGGCGACTACGGGATCGTCGTCAACCAGGACGGCACGTTCCCCATTCCGCGGCTGCCCGGCATTCCCAGCCGCCCGGCCCGGCCGGGCGAGGCGCTGGTGGTTTACGCGATCGGATTCGGCCAGACCGAGCCGGCCCTGGCGACCGGGGCGGCCTCGCCGGCCGCCGAACCCCTGGCGCGAATCGTGCCTACGCCGACCGTGTACTTCGGCGCCGGACTCACCGGCGGCGTGCCCGCTGCGCCCTTCTACGCCGGCTTGACGCCGAATTTCGTCGGGCTGTTTCAGATCAACGTCATCGTGCCCGGGAACGCACCGAGGGGCGACCGCGTTCCTCTCCGCGTCGAAGGGCCGGGCTACTCGAGCAATACGGTCGAGCTGGCCATCGAATGACCGAGCGCCTCTACTACCGCGACGCCTACCTCAAAGAGTTTCGGGCGCGCATCGTCGAGCGGTGCTGCGATCCGTGCGAAGTCTATCTGGACCGGACGGCGTTCTATCCGACTTCGGGCGGACAGCCGCACGACACGGGCCGGATTCAGGGCGTTGCCGTGATCGACGTCATCGACGAGGGCGAGCAAATCCGTCACCGCCTGGCCGCGCCGGTGCCCGTGGATGAAGTCGAGTGCTTCATCGACTGGCCCCGGCGATTCGACCACATGCAGCAGCACAGCGGCCAGCACCTGCTCTCGGCCGTGCTCGTCTCCCTGTTCGGCGCCGAGACGATCAGCTTCCACCTGGGCCGCGAGGCGTCTACGATCGACCTGAACGTATCCGCACTCGCGCCCGAGCAGCTTCGCGAGGCTGAGTGGCGCGCCAACGAGATCGTGTTCGAGGATCGCCCGATCACGGTCGGTTTTGAAGACGCTTCGGCCGCGCAAGGCTTGCGCCGCGCCTCCGACAGGGAAGGTCTCCTGCGCATCGTCGAGATCGAAGGGCTCGACCGCAGCGCCTGCGGCGGCACCCACGTCAGG
>JBBIMZ010000320.1:0-1250 GCA_037444135.1 Solibacteraceae bacterium | reverse complement strand
CCTCTGCGGCGGCCGGGCCGTCGCGCGCGCCCGGGCCGACTACGAAGCTCTGGCGCAAGTGGCGCGTGTGTTCTCCTGCGCGCTCGACGAAGCGGCGGCGCTTGCCGCCGCACAGCAGGCCCGGCTCGCCGAAGCCGAGAAGAGCCGCGCGCGGCTGGCGCTCGAACTGGCGGCGGCGCGCGGCCGCGAGCTCTACCGGCAAACAGCGCCGGATGCGGACGGGGTTCGCGCGGTGGTCCGTCACAGCCGTTCGGGCGCCATCACCGACGAGCTCAGAGCGGAGGCCCAGAGCTTCACGGCCGGTCCGCGCAGCCTGTTCCTCGCCACCTTCGAGGAGCCGCCGTCAGTCCTTCTGGCAGTCTCGGAGGACTCCCGCTTCGATGCGGGCAAGCTTCTCAAAGAGGCTCTGGGGGAAGTGGGCGGCCGGGGCGGGGGAAGCGCCCGCATTGCGCAGGGGAGCCTCGCGAACCCCGGCGCCCTGGCGGCGCTCGGCGAAGCGCTCGGCCGGCGGATTCCCGCTCTCAGCCTTCCTCGACCAGCTTGAAGCCCAGCAGGCGGGCGACCGTCTCGACCGCCGCCTTGTGATCGCCGTACACGGTCACCCGGTGCCAGCCGAAGTCCCAGTTCTCCATGAGCCGCCGCGCATCCCGCACTTCGGCGGCGAGCTTGGTGCGGCAGGCGCGGTCTTCGTCGATATTGTCAACCGTCTTGGCCTGGTGCAGCACCACGCTCTTGCGGGCGGGAGCCAGCTTCAGCGTGGTGGCGATTTCCCCGAGCGGCAGCAGCGAGCGGATGGCTGCGCCTTTGCGGTCTTCCGAATGGCTTCGGATGTGGTAGGGGTTTTTCGGCCCACCGGGGCCGTGCACTTTGCTCGGCGCCACGCAATGGGCGTAGATGATCTGGTTCTTGGAGGTGTCGATGACCGGATCGGAGATGTAGCCCGGGCGGCCCACCAGATAGGTCATCAGCAGCATGGTGGCGGCCGACTCGAGATCGGCTTCGCAGGCGCCGACGAGGCCGTCGTCGTTGAGCTGGAAGAAGCCGAGGCAGGGATAGGCGCTCAGCTTGCCGCCGTAGAACAGCCGGAGGCAGTCGACGGCGATGGCCTGCGCCCGATGCTGCAACAGCAGCTCGCGCATGGCCACGTACATAGCGCCGGACTTGAGAATTTCTTCCGGCGAGGGTTCGACGACGCGATCGGCCTGCCGGATCCATTGCTCGGCGCAGCGCCGCGCCAGTTCCCGGTCGGC
>JBBIMZ010000319.1:0-5071 GCA_037444135.1 Solibacteraceae bacterium | reverse complement strand
GCATCCAGCCGGTCGACGTCGGCCAGATCGTGGGGCAGGTGGTGGCGCTGACGAGCCACACCGCCGAGCGCCAGGGGATCCGGCTCGAGACCGACCTGCCGCCGCAGGCCGCCGTCCGCGGCGACGCCGAACAGCTCCAGCAGGTGATCCTCAACCTGACGTTGAACGCGATACAGGCGATGCCGGACGGCGGCCGCATCAGGCTGTCGGCGCGCCGCGAAGATTCCTACTTCGCGGTCCGCGTCACCGACGAGGGCGAAGGCATCCCGGAGGAGAATTTGGACCGGATCTTCGACCCGTTCTACACGACCAAGGAGTCCGGCACCGGCCTCGGGCTGGCCGTGGCCCATCAGATCGTCGCCCAGCACGGCGGGCGGATTCAGGTGGCGCGCAACGCGGGCAAGGGAGTGACCTTCACGGTGCTGCTGCCGGCCGCGGAGGCCGTCAAGCCCGCATGATCCGCATCCGCGATCTCGAGTTCGCCTATCCGGAGGGAGACTTCCGGCTGCGGATCGCCGAGCTGTCGGTCGGGGCGGGTTCGCGCACGGCCTTCGTCGGGCCGAGCGGTTCGGGAAAGACGACGCTCTTGAACCTGATCTCCGGCGTGGCGCTGCCGCAGAGGGGGCGCGTCTGGATCGGCGCCACCGAGATGACCGCCCTGTCCGAAGCGGCTCGCCGGGACTTCCGGCTCCACCATATCGGCATGGTCTTCCAGGAGTTCGAGCTCATCGAGTATCTCACGGTGCTCGACAACGTTTTGCTGCCCTACCGGTTGAGCTCCCGGCTCGTGCTGACGCCGCAGGTGAGCCGAAAGGCCGCCCGGCTGGCCGCCCGCGTCGCTCTCGGCGGCAAGCTTGGCCGCTACGTCGGGTGCCTCTCGCACGGGGAGCGCCAGCGCGTCGGCCTTTGCCGCGCCCTGCTCACCGAGCCGGAGCTGGTTCTGGCCGACGAGCCGACGGCGGGCCTCGACGCGGCCAGCAAAGCGCTCGTGCTCGAAGTGCTGTTGGACGACGTGCGCCGGCGGGGCGCGACGCTCGTCACCGTCACGCACGAGGCCGAACTCCTTTCGCGCTTCGACCAGGTGATCGACCTGAGGGATTATCAGGCGGCGGTTGCGCGCCAGGAGGTGGCGCCTTGAGGTCCGTCGTTTACCTGGCTTGGCGCTACCTGGCCTACCACCGCTCCAAGACCGCCGTGCTGGCGCTGTCGATCGCGCTGATCCTGTACGTGCCGGCCGGCTTGCGCGTCCTGGTGGAGCAAAGCCGGCGGGAGCTGACGGCGCGGGCCGCCGCCACGCCGTTGTTGATCGGCGCCAAGGGCAGTCCGCTCGAGCTGGTCCTCAAAGCGCTGTACGCAGGCGGGGAAACTCCTCCGCCGATGCGCTACGGGGAAGTGGCGCGTGTGGCGGCTTCGGGTCTGGCGCTGCCGATTCCCCTGTACATCCGCTTCCACACGCAGGGCGATCCGATCGTCGGCACGACGCTCGATTACTTGGCCTTCCGCGGCCTGCGCCTGGCAGCCGGCCGCCGGATGGCCCGGCTCGGCGAGTGCGTCGCCGGAGCAGGAGTCGCCCGCCGGCGCGGGTTGAAGCCGGGCGATTCGGTCGGCTCATCGGCCGAGACCCTCTTCGATGTCGCCGGCGCCTATCCGCTGAAGATGCACGTTGTCGGAATTCTGGCCCCCACGGGAACTCCGGACGATCAGGTGATCTTCGCGGATGTGAAGACGACCTGGGTGATCGAGGGGCTGGCTCACGGGCACCAGGACCTCTCGCGGCCCGAAGCGGCCCCCGGCGTGCTCCGGCGTGAGGGCGCCCACGTCACCGCCGGGGCGGCGCTCGTCGAATACAACGAAGTCACTCCGCAAAACATCGGCTCGTTCCATTTCCACGGCGACGTTTCCTCGTACCCGATCACGGCGATCCTCGCCGTGCCGCGGGACGAGAAGGCCGCGACGCTCCTGATGGGCCGCTATCAGGCTTCCGGCGAGATGCATCAGATCGTGCGCCCGCTGGCGGTGATCGAAAAGCTCCTGGGGACGGTGCTGACAGTTCAAAACTTCGTGGTGGCGACGCTGGCGGTGGTTGCGGCGGCCACGCTGGCGACGGCCGCGCTCGTGTTCCTGCTCTCGCTGCGCCTGCGCCGCCGGGAGATGGAGACGCTTTTGCGGATCGGAGCCTCGCGTCGGAGGATCGCCGCGCTGATGGCGTCGGAGATCGCGGGCGTGGTCGGCCTGGCCGCCGTCCTGGCGGGGCTGCTCACCTGGGTTACGGCCACCAGCGGAGCGGGCTTGATCCGGCGCCTCATCCTTCACTAGCGTGAGAGAGTGCGCTGGAGGTTGCTCATCGCGCGGGCGGCCCTGCTGGCAACCCTCGTGCCGGCTTGCACCCGGCGCGCGCCCGAACCGCCGGAAGCGGCGCGCAAGCCGCTCGTCTATACCACCAACTACCCGCTCCGGTACTTTGCTTGGCGCATCGCCGGCGATCTGGCGGAAGTGCGTTTTCCGGGGCCGGCCGGCGCCGATCCGGCTTTCTGGGAACCGGCGCCGGACGTCATCCAGGCCTACCAGAGCGCGGACCTGATCCTGCTCAACGGCGCCGGCTACGAGAGATGGACGGAGCGCGCTTCGCTGCCCCTGAGCAAGCTGGCAGACACTTCAGCTGCATTCGCTGCCGACTACATTCCGCTCCGCGAGGCGGTCACGCACAGCCACGGGCCCACCGGACAACACACGCATGCCGGCTTCGCTTTCACGACATGGCTCGATCCCGACCTGGCGCGGCGGCAGGCCGAGGCGGTCCGGGACGCGCTCGTCCGGCTGCTGCCGTGCCACCGCGCCCGCCTTGAGGAGCGATTCCAGGCCCTGGCGGCGGATCTGGCGGCGCTCGACGCCGAACTGGCGCGGGCTTTAGGGAGCCGCGCGCCGCTGCTGGCCTCCCACCCCGTCTATCAGTACCTGGAGCGGCGCTACCGCCTGAATCTCGTCTCCCTGCACTGGGAGCCCGACGAGATGCCCTCGGAGGCAGAGTGGCGGCGCTTCGAGGGGGTCCTCAAGAAGCACCGCGCCCGCACCATGCTCTGGGAGGCGGAGCCTTTGCGCGATATCGCCGCCCGCCTGGCCGGGTACGGGATCAGGCCGGTCGTCTTCGACCCCTGCGCGAACGCGCCCTCGGAGGGAGATTATCTGTCGGTGATGCGGGCCAACGCCGCCCGCCTGCGGGCGGCCCTGGGACGGTAGGCTCAGCGGAGCGTCCGAAGCGGGTCCGGCCAGCGGATCTCGACGCCCTGGCGTTGGATCTCCCTCTGGAACTCCTCGAGGATCGACGCGGTGTTGCGCACCTGGCGCGGCGTGTGTTTGTGGCCCAGGCACCAGGCGGCGAGCAGGCCGGCGGCTTCTCCGATGTTCCACTCGACCGGGTGCAGGCGGTAGCAGCCGTTGGTGATGTGGGTCACGCCCAGGTTCTTCGCCGCCGGCAGGAGGTTCCGCACCCGCACGGGCAGCAGCGCCCCCAACGGGATTTGAAACGGGTACGAAGAGATGTCGATGTAGTTCACCCCGCCCGCGCTGGGGTGCAGGTCGATCCGGTAGCTGCCGATGCCGACCGAATCGGGGAACGAAGCGGCGCGAACTTCGCCCTGGCCCCGGCCGGTAAGCTTCATGCGCTGTTCGGCGCCGACGTGCTCTTCGAGCACGGTGAATTCGGCCCGGATGCGGCGGGCTTCGCGGATGTAGGGATACTTGGCCAGGCCGTCCGGCGTGCCGGTGAGGTCGCGGCGCAACCGCAGCCCGCGCCAGCCGGCGCCGCCGTCGGGCCGGGGCGCCTCGGTTTGCAGCCAGTAGAACAGGGCCAGGCTGAGCTCGCGCGCGCCGGCCAGATGGCGCCGGGCCTCCTCCTCGCTCACGTCGATGATGTTGCCGAGCCAGTAATCGTTCTGCGGCCAGTTCACCAGGCAGACGTCGCCGCGGTAGGTGCCGGCCTCGAAGTTCGCGGAGTTGATCAGCCGGCGGTAGCTCCACAGGCCCCGGTCGCCTTCCGGCGCCGTGCGGCGGGGGTCGAAGGCGTGCGTGCGCGGCCGGAGCGTGATCGGATGGGTGGTCTCCCAGCTCAAGAGCTTGCCCGGCCAAGGCGGCGTGAGGCGGGGCACGTAGTCGCGCCAAAAGTCGTAGTTGGGCGGCTTGTCGATGGTATGGTCCTCGCCTTCGGCGTAATCCATGACGAAGCACCAGGTGATGGCCTGCATGTTGGCGGGCTGGGGCTCGCTCTTGGCGTGGAGTTCGCCGGTTTCTTTCTGCGACTCGGCCCCGGTGACGTACTCGGCGCCGGCAAGGGGGAGCAGATCGCCGAGCTCGGTGGCGTCGAGGAAGTAAGCCGCGGTGAGATCGATCTCCGACCCGGTGCGGAGGCAGCGGGCGCGGACGCCCTGAAGGCGGCCGCCCGCCACCGAAGCGGAGATCACCTTGTGCTCGCGGAGGATGGTGAGCCCACCGCGGCTGACATAGGGCGCCAGCATCGCTTCGAGAACCGCGAGGCCGACATGCGGCTCATGGCAGAGACGCGAGACCGAACAGTTGCCGGGGTTTAAATAGAGGGCGCGCGTCGCCTCCCCGGTGAGAGGATAATGCTCGCGATAGTAGGCGCGGATCAGTTCCCGGTAGCGGCGATAGGAACGCGTGGCGCCGAACTGCTCGATCCAGGGGTGCTCGTCGGGAGGTACGGCCTGCTGGGTGAGCTGGCCGCCGATCCAGTCTGTCTCCTCGATCATCGTGACGCGGAAGCCGTTGCGCGCCAGCGCGAGCGCAGCGGCGCAACCGCCGACGCCGCCCCCGGCGACGACGACGTCCGAGGGGAGCTCTTTCGGCGCGGCGCCGAGCCTGGCGGAAACAAGCGATATCGCTGAGCCGGCGAGAAACTGGCGGCGGTTCACCTCACCTCCCGTACCAGTCATACCATGCCGGCGGCGCCCGTCAAGCGAGGGGCCGCCGCGCGGCAAGATGGCGGAGCAAGGCGACGGGGACTTCGGCGTCGGCGAGGTCGGCGGCCAGGCCGCGCCGGAAGCGCGCGAGGGCTAGG
>JBBIMZ010000318.1:0-5072 GCA_037444135.1 Solibacteraceae bacterium | reverse complement strand
CTTCGACGCCACCCGGCCGC
This sequence comes from Solibacteraceae bacterium, assembly GCA_037444135.1. GTDB lineage: Bacteria > Acidobacteriota > Terriglobia > Bryobacterales > Bryobacteraceae > CALKXJ01. The sequence continues at coordinate 5,052 of JBBIMZ010000318.1, read as the reverse complement.
TGAGCACCACCCGCTGATGCCGGTCGGCGCGATCGTCTTCGCCGAGCATTGGATCTTTCCCTGGCTGGGCCTCCAGCAGTTCCGCGCCGCCAGATACGGTTGGATCATCAACTGGCGCGCCCTGGCCGTCTGGGTGGGAACGCTGGCGGTCTGCTTCCTCCTGCCGGTTCACCTGTTCTTCCGGTGGCTGCCGGGATATGTTCTGGCCGTCGCCGCCTACACGCTGTTGAGCTGGCGGCGGGACCGGGAGGTGAGCCGTGCGTAAAGCGATATCGGGCGCAGTCGCGGTCCTCAGCCTCCTCGCCTGCCTCGCCGCCCCCGTCCTATACTTCGTCGGCGCGCTCGACGAACAGGCCTACCGGCAGCTGTTCGGTGCGGCTTCCTTGGCGTGGTTCCTCGCCGCGACGATCTTCGCGGCGAGCCGCGGGCAATGATGGAACCGGCACCGGTTTTCTCCCGGCGCTCGCTCGTGATCCTGGTGGCGCTCCTGCTCGGATCGACCACCATCAACTACATCGACCGGCAGGTCCTCTCCGTCCTGGCGCCCACGATCCGCGACGAGTTCGGCCTGACCAATGCCCAGTACGCCGCCATCCTCAACGCGTTCCTGGTCACCTACATGTTCTCCTACTCCTTGGCCGGGTGGGTGATCGACCGGCTGGGCGTCGGCAGGGGCCTGACGCTGGCCATCTCCTGGTGGTCGGCCGCCGGAATGCTGACGGCTCTCTCGCGCGGACCGATGAGTATGGCGTTGTTTCGGGCGCTGCTGGCCGTCGGCGAGGGCGGCGGCTGGCCTTCCTTTATCAAAGCCGTCGCCCTTTGGGTGCCGAAAAACGCCCGCGGTCTCGCCATCGGCGTTTGCAACAGCGGCTCGAGTCTCGGAGCCATGATCGCGCCGCCGCTGGTCGTCTTCGTCACGCACCGCTCCGGCTGGCAAGGAGCGTTCCTGGTCACCGGAGCGCTCGGCTTCGTCTGGGTGGCCGCATTCCAGCTTTTTCGCTACCTGCACCCGCAGATGCGCGCCACCGACAAGGGTCAGTCGGCGCAGGACCCGACCGCCCCGCGCGTGCCCTGGATCTCCCTGCTCGGCTACCGGCAGACCTGGGCCGTCTTTTTCTGCCGCTTCTTCGCCGACCCGCTCTGGTACTTTTACACGTTTTGGATCCCCGAATTCCTGGCGCGCGAGCGCGGCCTCGATCTGGCCGGCATCGGCGCCGTGGCCTGGATCCCCTTTCTGGTTTCCGACCTCAGCAATTTCACGGCAGGCTACGTGACGCTCGTGCTGCAACGGCGCGGCTGGAGCGTTCACCGCACGCGCAAGACGCTGATGCTTCTGGCGACGCTGTTTGCCCCCGCCGGCATCGGCGCCGTCTTCGCGAGGTCGCTGTTTTGGACCATGGCGCTCATCTGCGTCGCCATCTTCTTCTACATCTTCTGGTCAGTGACGGTCCACACCCTGCCCGGCGAGTTTTTCCCGCCGCATGCGGTGGCGTCGGTCTACGGCTTCGGGGGCACGGGCTCCACCGTCGGTTCGGTGATCAGCACCTGGGCCGTGGGACGCGTGCTGGACATGACGCACAGCTACACGCCGGTGTTCATCGGCATCGGCCTCTTGATGCCGGTCGCCTACCTGGTGGGTTCGGCGCTGGCCGGGAAAATCGAGCCTGTGCGCCTGCGGCCCGTGATCACAGAATGACCCGCGCCGAGGCTCAGTGCAGGTGGGGAAGACGCGGGCCGGGCGGTGGCGGCGGAGCCCCGCGGCGGTGAGTCACCGGCGGCCGCACCCGCGCTTTCCGCTCGGCGGCCGCCGCCGCGCGGAGACGCACAAATTCAGCCACGTCGGCTTCGTTGAGCTCATCCGACTCGAGGCCCGGCGAGTCGGCCAGCCGGTCGAGGAGCTTGCGCAGGCACAGCGCCGGCGCGTCCTGCACTCCGACCCGGTGCTCGATGAGCAACGCCAGATCCACGGTGACCACAAAGCGGCGCGCACTCTGGCCGCCCGCCACCGACTCGAAATGAAAGTGACGGACGTTGCCGGTCTGCTCGAAACCGATGTAGCGAATGTCCAAGGAGGAGGACGGCTTTTTGCCGGTGCCGGCCCGAAATGGAATGGTCAGAATGCGCACGGCGCGGGAATCCCGCGCCGTGGTCTCGATATCGAAGCTGACACGCTGGCCGACGGTCAGCGTATAGAAATCACCGAGCACGCCGGTGTCGGCAAACGGCACTTGCAACCCGTCTTCCTCTTCCCGGATGATCCCGGTTCGGCCGCCGGGCGTCAAGTGTACGATGGTGCCGGTCACCGGATCCTGCTGTGCGGCTGCCCGCCTACCATCGCGGCTCGCGGCGGCGCCGCGGAGGTCCACCCCCCTGACGGCGAAATCCCCCGCCGCCGGTGCGGCCGCTGTCGGGCCGGGGACGCGCTTCGTTCACGTTGATGGCGCGGCTGCCGACGATCGCGCCGTTGAGCCCGGCAATGGCCCGATCCGCCTCGGCTGCATCCGACATCTCAACGAACGCAAACCCCCGCGGCGCACCGGTGTCCCGGTCCCGGATCATGTTCACGCGCTCGACGGCGCCGTACTGCTCGAACAGGTCACGCAGGGATTCCTCGGTGGCGCCGAAATCCAAGTTGCCTACAAAAATATTCTTCATTCTTTCTCCTTACGTTGACTACGGCCCCACCAGGCTTACCCAAAGTCCGCCAAGTTCGGCTGGTCAAACAAACTGCTCCCTTCAGTGTAGCAGGAACTGCGCCGGACTGCTCAAAAATCGGCAAGGCATTTGCCGCCCCGCTGCCAGGCGGCGCCGGCTCATGGCAGCATCGTCGCGCCCATGAGCCACTGATCGACGGCGCGCGCCGCCCGGCGCCCCTCAGCGATGGCGTGCACCACCAGGGACTGGCCGCGCCGCATGTCGCCGGCGGCGAACACGCCCGGCGCCGAGGTCATGAAATCGGCGGTCGCCACGTTCCCCCGGGCGTCGAGCGCGACGCCGAGCTGCTCGAGCAACCCGCGGCGGACCGGACCGGTGAAGCCCATCGCCAGCAGCACCAGGTCGACTTCCATCTCGAATTCCGTGCCCGGGATCGGATCGAAGCGCGGCGGCGGGCCGACGCGCACGGCATGGAGCTTGCGGACATGCCCGTTCTCGTCGCCCGAAAATCGCGTCGTGGCGATCGACCAGTCGCGGATCCCCCCCTCCTCGTGCGACGATTCGCTGCGCAACTGTAGCGGCCACAGCGGCCACGGGGTCGCCGGCGAGCGCTCGGCCGGAGGCTTCGGCAGAATTTCGAACTGCCAGACGCAAGCCGCCTTCTGCCGGTGACAGGTGCCCAGACAGTCGGCGCCCGTGTCGCCGCCGCCGATGATCACCACGCGCTTGCCCGTCGCCAGGATCGGCTCGCTCGCACGCGTCGGGTCGGCGGCAAGGTCGGCGTCGCCGGCGACGCGCTTGTTTTGTTGCGGCAGGAAATCCATGGCGAAATGGATCCCGCGGAGCTCGCGGCCCGGCACGTTCAGGTCTCGCGGCTGCTCGGCCCCGCCCGCCAACAGCAGGGCGTCGTAGTCGGCGCGCAGGTCTTCGACCGGAACGTTGTGGCCGACCCAGGCCTTGGTGAGGAACTCGACGCCCTCGGCCGCCATCTGTTCGAGTCGGCGGTCGATCAGATGCTTCTCCATCTTGAAGTCCGGAATGCCGTACCGCAGCAAGCCGCCGATGCGGTCCGCCTTCTCGAATACGGTGACGCTGTGGCCGGCGCGGGCCAGTTGCTGCGCCGCCGCCAGACCCGCCGGACCGGACCCGATGACGGCCACGCGTTTGCCGGTCTTGCGCAGCGGCGGCTGCGGCCGGATCCAGCCGCGTTCAAAAGCGTGCTCGACGATCGCCCGCTCGATGTGCTTGATCGTCACCGGAGGCTCGTTGATGCCCAGCACGCAGGCGGCCTCGCACGGCGCAGGACAGAGCCGCCCCGTGAATTCAGGGAAATTATTGGTGGCGTGGAGAGCCCGGATCGCCTGCTCCCACCGGCCGCGGTAAACCAGATCGTTCCAGTCGGGAATCAGGTTGTTCAGCGGGCAGCCCGTGTGGCAGAACGGCACCCCGCAATCCATGCAGCGCGCGCCCTGGCGGGCGACCTTCTCGATCGGAAAGGGCGCGTAGATTTCGAAATAGTCGTTGATGCGCTCGGCGACGGGCCGCCGCTCGGGCAGCTCGCGCTCGTACTCCAAAAATCCGGTCGGCTTACCCATGGATCACCTGCGCCACCGGGGAGAGAGTCGGCGGAACCGCCCCCACGCGTGCGGTCGAGCGCGGCACGCCCAGCACCCGTTTGTAGTCGTGCGGAAACACTTTGACAAACTTCGGCAGCATCTCCTCCCAGTTCTCCAAAACCCACTGGGCCCGCGGACTGTTGGTGAAGCCGTAGTGTCGCTCGATGAGCGTCCGCAACATCCGGATATCGGCCGGATCGGTCACCGGATCCAGATCCACGCTCTCGCGGTTACAATTCACCGACGCGAATTCGCCCCTCTCGTCGAGCACGTAGGCGATGCCGCCCGACATGCCGGCGGCGAAATTGCGCCCCGTCCGGCCCAGCACGACCACCAGACCAATGGTCATGTATTCGCATCCGTGGTCGCCGACGCTCTCCACTACGGCCGTGGCGCCGGAGTTGCGCACGCAGAAGCGCTCACCCGCCATACCGTTGAAGAACGCCTCGCCGCTGGTCGCTCCATACAGCACGACGTTGCCGACGATGATATTCTCCTCCGGGACAAAGTTGGATCCGCGCGGCGGATAGACGATGATGCGGCCTCCCGAGAGCCCCTTGCCCGTGTAGTCGTTGGCGTCCCCTTCGAGGATCAGCGTCACGCCCCGCGCCAGGAACGCCCCGAAGCTCTGGCCGGCCGAGCCGGTGAAGTGGAAGCGGATCGTGTCGTCAGGCAGCCCCTGCGCGCCGTAGCGCCGCGCGATCTCCCCGCTGAGCATCGTGCCCACGGTGCGGTGAACATTGCGGATCGGCAGCTTGAATTCGACCGGCGTCTGGTTGTC
>JBBIMZ010000317.1:3924-5074 GCA_037444135.1 Solibacteraceae bacterium | reverse complement strand
GCTGGAGTTCTCGGCCGAGGAGTGCCGGCGCCTGGGCGGCGAGGTGGTTCCGATGGAGGCCGCTCCGGCCGGCAAAGGTCACATGGCGATCACCGTTCGCGAGCCGCTCGGCGTCATCGCCGCCATCACGCCGTTCAACTTCCCGCTGAACCTGTCCATGCACAAGATCGGCCCGGCCATCGCGGCGGGCAACGCCGTCGTTCACAAGCCCGCTTCCGCGACGCCGATCAGCGCGATTCGCCTCGCCGCCTTGCTCGAGGAGTGCGGCCTTCCCAAGGGCGCCCTCAACGTGGTGACCGGCCCGGGCGGCGAAATCGGCGACCTGCTTTCTTCGCATCGCGGCATCGCCATGGTGACGTTCACCGGCAGCGCCGAGGTGGGTGTCCGGATCCGCAACCTGGCCGGGCTGAAGCGGGTGACGCTGGAGCTCGGGAACAACTCGGCGGTGATCATCGACCGCGACGCGGATCTGGAGGCGGCCGTGCCCCGCTGCGTCACCGGCAGTTTCGCCCATTCCGGCCAGGTGTGCATCTCGATCCAGCGCATCTTTGTTCATCAGGACGTGCGGGAGGAGTTCATCGAGCGCTTCGTCGAACAGACGCGCCGGCTCGTCATCGGCCATCCGCACGATCCGCGGACCGATATCAGCTCGCTCATCACCGAGAAGGACGCCGAGCGGATCTGCTCGTGGATCGAAGAAGCCGTCCAGGCCGGCGCCAGGCTGCTGACCGGCGGCGGGAGGCATCGCGCGACGGTCGAGCCGGCCGTGCTCGCCGACGTGCCGCCGCACGTGCAGATCTCCTGCAAGGAGGCGTTCGGCCCCGTCGTGGGCATCAATTCGTTCGAGACGCTCGAGGAGGCCGTCGAGCGCGTGAACGATTCGCCCTACGGCCTCCAGGCCGGCATCTACACGCGCGACCTCGAACGCGCCTTCCGCGCCGCCCGCTCTATCCGCGTCGGCGGCTTCATGATCAACGAAATTCCTCAGTACCGCGTCGACCACATGCCCTACGGCGGCGTCAAAATGAGCGGCGTCGGCCGGGAAGGCCCCAAGTACGCGATCGAGGAGATGACCGAACCGAAGCTGATCTGCTGGAGGGTCTGAAGCCGCGCCGGAGGTGCGATAACGTGGAACCTATGAGAATCGCAT
>JBBIMZ010000317.1:0-3859 GCA_037444135.1 Solibacteraceae bacterium | reverse complement strand
AGCCTGTTCAATGGGAAGGATCTCACCGGGTGGGTGGAGGTCGGCAAGGAGAAGTGGTCGGTCTCCGAGGGCACGATTCACGGCCAGGCGGTCACGAAAGCCTACGGCTACCTGCGCACGGAGAAGCGCTACAAGGACTTCGAGCTCGGCATCCGCTTCAAGTGCGAAGGAGACGGCAACAGCGGGCTGTTCTTCCACACCGAATTCGAACCGGGCACGCCGAACGTCACCCAGGGCCTCCAGTTCGAGATCGATTGCCAGATCAACCACCACACGGGCGGCCTCTACGGGGACGGACGCGGCTGGATCGTCTGGCCGTCGCCGGACAAGGAGACCGTAGTGCGCCAGCGCGACTGGAACGACTTGCAGGTCAGGGTGGTCGGCAACCGGTACGTCTCGCGCCTCAACGGCGTCGAAATGGTCGATTTCACCGACCCGAGGCCGAAGTCCTTCGACGGCTACATCGCCCTCCAGCTCCACTCGGGCGGCGAGGGCAACATGCGCTTCAAGGATATCTACCTCCGGGATCTGAGCGGCCGTTAGAGCGGCGCCACGCGCAGTTCGTTGACGACCCGGACGACCCCTTTGACCTGCTTGGCGAGCTTTTCGGCCCGCCGGCGAGCCTTCTCCTTGTCGACCCGGCCGCGGAGCGTCACCACACCCTGCTCGACATGCACCTCGATGGCCATGCCCCGCACGTCGCGGTCGCTGGCCAGCTTCAGGCGCACCTTGTCGTAGATCTCGTCGTCGGAAACCTTCTGCGCCGCCGGGGCCGACAGGGAGGCCAGGGCGGCGAGGAGGAGAACCTGAAGAATCGACCGTCGCGGCATTCGACTGTTCCCTTTCTCAGAATAGCTTCGCTCAACCGCGCCAGTCGATGGCGTTGACGAACGCCGGATCCTCGCGCCACTTGGGGCGCACTTTGACGAACAGCTCCAGGAAGATCTTCCGGCCGAGCAGCAGTTCCAGCTCTTCGCGGGCCAGCGTTCCGATCTTCTTGAGCATCGACCCCTGCGCGCCGATGACGATCGCCTTCTGCCCTTCCCGCTCGACGTAGATCACCGCCCGGATCCTCAACAGGCGCGGCGACTCCTCCCAGCTCTCGATCTGCACCATGGTGGCGTGGGGCACTTCCTGGCGGGTCAGATGGAGGACTTTCTCGCGGATGACCTCGGCGGCGAAGAACCGCTCCGGCTGATCGGTGAGATAGTCCTCCGGGAAATACTGGGGACCTTCGGGCAGCCGCGCCAGCAGGGCCTGGCGGACCTCATCCAGACCTTCCCCGGTCAGGGCGGAGACGGGGATCAGTTCCTCGAAGCGTCCGGTCTGCCGGTAGCGGTCCATCAGCGGCAGCAGCTCGGCCTTGTTCTTGACCAGATCGATCTTGTTGAGCAGCAGGATGGCGGGCGTTCCGGAGTCGCCGAGCAAGGCGAGGGCCTCCTGATCCTTGTCGCTGAACGGTTGCGAGGCGTCGATGACGAACAGGATCAGATCCAGCCCGTCGAGCGCGGCGCGGACTTCCTTCATCATCCGCTTGTTCATCAGGCTGTCGGGCTTGTGAATCCCGGGCGTATCGAGGAAGATGATCTGGCCCCCGTCGAGGTGGAGTACGCCTTGGATGCGCGTGCGCGTCGTCTGCGGCTTGTCGGAGACGATGGCCAGCTTCCGGCCCAGAAACGCATTGAGCAGCGTCGACTTGCCGACGTTGGGCCGCCCCAGAATGGAGACGAATCCGGAGACGAAGCGCCCCGGCGGGCGCGCGTTTTCAGTGCTCCCGGCCATTGTGCTTCACCGCCTCGGCCTGTTCGACGGGGGCGCGGCGGACGCGCACCTGCTTCACCCGCCGTTCGTCGGCCGCGAGAACTTCGATCCGGACGCCGTCGCGCTCGAGGACCTCGCCCGCCTGCGGAACGTGGCCGAGCCGCTCGGTGACCAGCCCGCCGACCGTGGTCGATTCGGTCCCTTCCTCGCGCCGCAGATCGAACAGCTCCTCGAGACGGTCCAGATCGACTTCGCCCGCCATCAAATAGACCCCCGGCGCCTCTTCCCTGACGTCGCCGGCTTCGTCGTGCTCGTCGCGGATCTCGCCGAAGACCTCTTCGACGACATCCTCGAGCGTCACCAGACCGGCCGTGGAGCCGTATTCGTCGACGACAATGACCATGTAGGCGTTCTCCTTCTGCATCTCGCGCAGGAGCTCGACGATGGGCTTGGTCTCCGGGACAAAACGAATCGGCCGGAGAAACTCTCGCACCCGATGGCGGGTGCGGGCCTCCTGGTCGAGACGCAGCAGGTCCCGGACGTGGAGGAAGCCGGTGATGTCGTCGATCGAGTCGCGATAGGCAGGAATGCGCGAATAGTTCTGTTCGACCGCCAGGCGCCGCAACTGTTCCATCGTAGCGTCCTGGGGGATGGCGACGATATTCGGCCGGGGGGTCATCACTTCGCGGGCCGTCTTCTGGCCCAGAGCCACGACGGATTCGAGCAGCTTCCGGTCCTCCTCTTTGATGAGGCCTTCGTCGGCGCCGGCTTCGATGAGCGCCTCGAACTCGCCGGCGGGATTCCCGTTCTCGCTCGTTTGGCCCTCGCTGTGGCCGATCTCGGCCAGCGCGGTGAAAAACTCCAGGGAAGCCACGAACGGGCGGACGAGCAACGCGGCGAACTTGAACGCGGGCGCCAGGGGCAGCAGAAAGCGCCCCTGCGATTTCCGCAAGAGCGTCTGCGGAACCATGTAGGCGGCCACGAGCATCAGGCCCAGCGCGGCCGCGACCGCCTCGAAAAGGCCCGGCCAGGCGGAGTCGCCGGCCAGCAATGCGCCACAGAAGACGGCGCCGCTAAGCACCAGGAGGGCGTGTTGGATCAGCGAGAAGCTGAGGGCGCCCCGCTCGGTCCGCAGTCCGAGCTTGGCCTCGAGCGTTTCTTTGAAAAATTCCATCGCCGGGTGCTCTCGCGCGCGCAGGCGCAAGGCCTCGGCGTACAAGAGCTGCACGAAGGAGACGAGGGCGAGCGCCGGCACGAGCAGCGCCGCCGCGGCCCATAGCCCGGCCCTCATGGCCTAGTGCGCTCGAGCAGCGCCGCCGGCAGGCCGAGCGCTGTCCTCCAGCGGACTTCGGTGCGGCGCATGCGGCCGCGGTCGCGCTCATGATCCATGCCGAGCAGGTGCAGCACGCCGTGGAGCATGAGAATCGAGAGCTCCTCCTCGAGCGAGTGCCCGAATTCGGCCGCCTGCCGGCGCGCGCGGTCGACGGAGATGGCGATGTCGCCGAGCGAGCCATCGCGGTCCGGAAAGGAGAGCACGTCGGTGGGATAGTCGCGCCCGAGGAAGCGGCGGTTCAGGCGCCGCAGCTCGCGGTCGTCCGAGAGCAGGCAGCAGAACGGGCGGCCGCCGGCGACCTCGGCCTGCAAGCGGCGCGCGAAGGCTCGCAAACTCTTCCGGCTGAAACCGCGGCCGGCGCGGCGAAACAGCACTATTGAGCCGTCGGAAGACATCGGAGCGCGGTCACTCGGCGGAGCGTACGGCCGGCTCGGAATCGCCCCAGCGGAGCGAAAGCTGCCGGCTTCGTCCCGTAGCCTCGTCGTAGCGTTCGTAGGCTTTGACGATGCGTTGCACCAGCGTGTGCCGGACGACGTCGCGCTCGTCGAAATAGACGAAGCTGATGCCTTCGACATCGCGCAGCACCTCGATCGCCTGGAGCAACCCGCTCTGCTTGCCCGCCGGCAAGTCGATCTGCGTGATGTCGCCCGTGACGACCATCTTCGAGTTGAACCCCTGGCGCGTCAGCACCATCTTCATCTGCTCGGAGGTCGAATTCTGCGCCTCGTCGAGGATGATGAAGCTGTCGTTCAGCGTCCGGCCGCG
>JBBIMZ010000316.1:0-5080 GCA_037444135.1 Solibacteraceae bacterium | reverse complement strand
CTCGGCAAGACGCTGCCGTTCGCCGGCGTGGGCCTCCTGCAGATGACGCTGGTGACGCTGGCGGCGCTCGTGGTCTTCCGCATTCCGTTTCGCGGCAGCTCGCTGCTGCTCGTGGGCTGCGCGATCCTGTTCTTGATGACCACGCTGGGCGCGGGCCTCTTCATCTCGACTGTCTCCCAGACGCAGCAACAGGCGATGATGGCCTCGTTTTTCTTCTTCTCACCGGCTTTCATGCTGAGCGGCTTCGCCTTCCCCATCCGGAACATGCCCGTCGCCATCCAGTATCTGACCTACCTGAACCCGGTGCGGTATTTCATGGAGATCGTGCGCGGGCTGTTTCTGAAAGGCGTGGGCGTCGAGACATTGTGGCCGCAGATGTTGAGCCTATTCGTTTTCGGTTCGGCCGTGCTGGCGCTCAGCGCCCTGCGCTTCCGCAAGCGGCTGGATTAGCGCCTATGGAATTCGTCCGCCGGGCCGCCGCAACTCCCTCGAAGCTGGGTGTGCTGCCCGGGGCCTTCCACCCGCCGACCCGGGCGCACCTGGCGCTGGCGCGCGCCGCCCTGGGCTCGGTCGATGAGGTCGTCTTCGTGCTCCCCCGGGCCTTTCCGCACAAGCAGTACGAGGGCGTGGGCCTGGCCGAGCGGCTGCGGCTGGTGGAAGCGGCCACGGCCGGCGAGCCGCGCTTTTCGGTCGCCGTCAGCGACGGGGGCCTGTTTCTCGAGATCGCCCGCGAGTGCCGCGCCGCCTATGGCTCCGCGGTCGAGCTCTGGTTCCTCTGCGGGCGCGACGCGGCTGAACGCTTCCTCCAATGGGACTACGGCCGCCCGGGCGCGATCCAGGAGATGCTGAATGAATTCGGCCTGCTGGTGGCCGACCGCGGCGGGCGCTATGAGCCACCGCCGGAGCTGGCCGGCCGCGTCCGCCATCTGAGGCTGCCGACCGATTACTCGGACGTCTCCGCGACCGAAGTGCGCCACCGGATCCGCGCCGGACTGCCGTGGGAGCACCTGGTGCCCGAGTCCGCCGTCGACCTGGTGCGGCGGGCGTACAAGCAAGGCGCGTGAGCCTGGGCGGCGTCAGTCCCGCGTGCCGAGATCGAGGAAGGTCCGCAGGCGGTGGCTGCGGCTCGGATGGCGCAGTTTGCGGAGCGCCTTGGCTTCGATCTGGCGGATCCGCTCGCGCGTGACGGCGAAGTGCTGGCCGACCTCTTCGAGGGTGTGCTCGCCGCCGTCCTGCAAGCCGAAACGCATCTTGACGATCTTCTCCTCGCGCGGGCTGAGCGTCTTGAGCACTTCGGCGGTCTGTTCGCGCAGGTTCATTTTGATGACGGCTTCCGAAGGCGAGACCATCCTCCGGTCGACCAGGAAATCGCCGAGATGCGATTCTTCCTCCTCGCCCACGGGCGTCTCCAGCGAAATCGGTTCCTGGGCGATGCGGAGCACCTTGCGCACCTTGCCGACGGGCATCTCCAGGCGGCGCGCCAGCTCCTCGGTAGTCGGGTCACGCCCGAGCTCCTGCTGCATCAGGCGCTGGGTCCGCACCAGTTTGTTGATGGTCTCGATCATGTGCACCGGAATGCGGATCGTGCGCGCCTGGTCCGCCACGGCCCGCGTGATCGCCTGCCGCACCCACCAAGTGGCGTATGTCGAAAACTTGTACCCGCGCCGGTAGTCGAACTTGTCGACGGCCTTCATCAGGCCGATGTTGCCCTCCTGGATCAGGTCCAGGAATTGGAGCCCGCGGTTGGTGTAACGCTTGGCGATCGAGACGACCAGGCGGAGGTTGGCCTCGATCAGTTGCCGCTTGGCCTCCTCGGCTTGCCGGGACCCCCTTTCGACCACCTGGAGCGTGCGCCGCAACTCGACCGAGGTCGAGCCGAACTCCTCTTCGAGCTGCTGGAGCCGCTGGCTCTTCTGGCGGAGTTCCTTGCGCAGCTCGCGGCAGGCCCCGGCGGAGGCGCCGCCGGCCTCTTCGAGCCGCCGTTGCGCCTGGGCCAGCTCCTGTTCGACCGGCTTGAACTCCTCCACGGCCCGCCGGACTTCCTCGGCGAACTTTTCGAGCTGCGCCGAACTGAGTTCAAGCCGGCGCACGATCCGCGAGATCTTCACCAGGGCGCGCGCCAGGCCGAAGCGAAGGCTGCGGTACTGCTTGGGCTTCATGGCGCGTGAGATCGAAAGCAGCCGCTGCCGGAACTGCTGGGCTTTGCGGTAATGTTTTTCGATCTCGGCGAGGCTTTCGAGAAACTCCTTCTCGCGCGCCTCAAGACACTGTTCCTCGGGAAGCGGATCGGGCACGGAAACCAGGTCGCGAATCGAGACCGCGCCCCGCAGCAGATCCTGGCGCAGCGCCAGCAGTTGCTTGATCACCAGCGGGCACTTCGACAGGGCGCGCAGCACGGCCCGGCGGCCGCGCTCCATGCGCCGGGCGATCTCGATTTCGCCGTCCCGGGAAAGCAGCGGCACGGTGCCCATCTCGCGCAGGTACATCCGGACCGGGTCGCTGGTCTTGTCTTCAAAGTCCAGACCCAGCTCGAGATCGCCGACGTCCTCCTCACCTCTCTTGCCGAGATCGAAGCGCGGCTCTTCGAGGACGTCCACTCCGGCGCTCTCCAGGTTGGCGAGCAGCTCGTCGAGTTCCTGCCCGTCGGCAAGCTCCTCCGGGAGCAGATCGTTGACCTCGTCGTAAAGGAGAAAGCCCTTCTCCCGTCCGGCTTCCATGAGCTGGCGCAACCGGATGTCTTTGGCGTCCGACGTCACTAAAACCCCAGTCTCCGCGTGGTCCCTGCCATTTTACAATAGCCGGGCGGTCCGCGAACGCGGCTGCGTCTTCTCCGCCCGGCTCAATTCCTCAGCCCAGGCGAGCGCTTCCTGGAGTCGACCTTCCCGCTCGGCTGCTTTCACACGCGCGCGCAACTCGGCCAGCCGCGCCGCCTGCTCCTGGCTCTCCAGGCGTTCCAGGCACGCCAGCGCCTGCCGGAGGGAATCACCCTCCTGTTCGATCTGATCGGCGAAGGCGATCGAGGCCAGCAGGCTTTTTTCCGGGTCCGCCAGGCGGCCCTCGAGCGCGGCATAGCTCCATGCCGCGCCGCTCTGCTCCAGCTGCGCCATCGCCTCCAGGACCCGGCGCGTGCGCAGCCCGTGGGCCGCTTTCATCTCGAGCAGCCTCGGCAGCACCTGCCGCCGGGCCTCGGCGTCGGCCAACAGCGCCCGCACCAGGACTTTCTCGGACGGAGGCAGCGGTTCGGCGGCGGCCGCCGGGGCAGCCTGGCGGCGCTCGGCGGCAGCCCGCCGGAACTGCTCGAGCACGAGTCCCGCCTCCACCCCCAGGTGGGCGGCGATCTCACCGGCGACGGCCACCCGCTCGAGCTTTTCCGGAATCCGGTGGATCGCCGGCAGCAGAAACTTGAAGCCTTCCAGGCGCCCTTCGGCCGTGCGCATGTCGTAGCGGGCGCGCGCCCGGTCAGCCAGCCAGTGGAAAAAACCGGGCGCCCGGCCGAGCCGCTCCCGGTAGCGGGCCGCGCCGAATTTGCGGACATACTCGTCCGGATCGAGGCCTTCCTCGAGTTCCAACACCCGCACGCGCATCCCTTCCTGAAGCAGCATCTGAACGGACCGCTCCGCCGCGTCGCCCCCGGCGGCGTCCGGATCGAAATTCACGACCATCTTCTCGGAGTGGCGGCGCAGCATGCGCACCTGCTCGGCCGTGAGCGCGGTGCCGCAACTGGCGACCGCCTCGCGCACGCCGCTCGCATGCAGCCCGATGACGTCCATGTAGCCTTCGACGAGAATGCTGAAATCGGAATTGCGGATCTGTTTCTTGGCCCGGTGCAGGTTGTACAGCACCCAACTCTTGCGGTAAATCTTCGTCTCGGGTGAATTCAGGTATTTCGGCTCGTCGCCCTCCGCCAGGGCGCGGCCGGCGAAGGCGATCAGCCTGCCGGACTCGTTGTGGATCGGAAACATCAGCCGGCCCCGGAAGCGGTCGAACCAACCGCCGTCGTGCCGGCGGATCACCAGACCGCTGGCTTCCATTTCGGCCGGCCCGAAGCCTTCGCGTTCCAGCCGCCGCGCCAACGCCTGTCCCGAGGCATCGGCGTAGCCGAGGCCGAATTCCCCGGCCACTTCGCCGCTGACTCCGCGGCGCTCCAGGTACTCTCGCGCGGCCCGGCCGGCGGCGGACTCAAAGGCCGCCCGGAACAGGCGCGCGGCCAGCTCGTGAATTTCGTAAAGCGCGCTCCGCAGCCGGCTCTCGGCGTCGGTAGAGCGCTCCTGCCTGGGCATCGGGATGCCGTGCCGTTCGGCGAGGTGCTTGAGAGCCTCGTAAAAGGTGAGGTTCTCGATCTCCATGACGAACTTGATGACGTCGCCGCCGGCGCCGCAACCGAAGCACTTATAGAACTGATGCGTGGCATGCACGCTGAACGACGGCGTTTTCTCGCTGTGGAAGGGGCACAAGCCCACATAGCGCGGCCCGCGTTTCTGAAGCCGGGGGACGTATTCGGCGACGACGGCGACGATGTCGACCGAGGATTTCAGCCGCTCGACGAACTCCATGCTACGCCCAGACCATTATCGGAGAATCGTCGGGCGCACTCGCGCGCCGCCGCGCGCTCGCGGTCGTACTTCCACGACAGCCATGCCATGCTCAGACAGTGCAGCACCTCCTGCGGGTCGAACGGCCGCAGCAGCACATCGTAGCCGCCCAGATTCAACACCTCGGCGACGAGGCCGGCTTCGGCCGGCAGGGCCGCGATCACGGTCTTCGGCGGCGCCGGCAGCTTCTCGGCGGCGCGCAGGATCTCCTCCCAGCCACGCCCGGGAAGCCGCGCTTCGGCCACCACGACCGGGATCACCTGCCTGGAGAGCAGCTCGAGCGCCGCGGCCGAGCTGTAGGCGCCGTGCAAAGTCCACCGGGTTCGTGAAAACAGGCTTTGAAAATAGCGATGGTCCTGCTCCTCGGGACTCACCAGCAGTACGGTCACGCGGGACGAGTCCGCCTCCATGGCATGCTTCCCTTCTTCCGCCATCGTGGCGCCGAGGGCGGATTGCTCGCCGCTCTCACTGGATGGGCACCTTTATCG
>JBBIMZ010000315.1:0-5085 GCA_037444135.1 Solibacteraceae bacterium | reverse complement strand
GGCGTACGGCCAGCCGTAGAAGCCGCCCGGCTCGATGTGGGTGAAATAATCGGGGACCAGGTCGTCGCCGAGGCCGTCGCGCTCCTGCACGGCAGCCCAGAGCACATCAGCGCCGGGTTGCCACGCCAGGCCGATCGGGTTGCGCGTACCCGACGCGAAGATCTCATGGCCGGTGCCGTCGGGGTTGAAGCGGTTGATGGCGGCGCGCATCGGCGGCTCGCCCGCCGAGACGTTGGATTCCGAGCCGACGGCCAGGTACAGCTTCTCGCCCTTGCGGTCGAACAGGACGGTTCGCGTCCAGTGGCCTTTGCCGAAAGCCGCCATGTTGACGATCTCCTCGCCGCTTCCGGCCGTCATCGTGCGCCGGTCGTATTTGTAGCGCTTCAGCGAGGTGGTCTCGGCAACATAAAGGTAGTCTTTCCAGAACGCCATGCCGTAGGGGCGGTCCAGGTTGTCGAGCAGGACCTTGCGGTCCTCCGCGCGATGGTCTTTGTCGCGGTCGAACAGGATGTAAACTTTGCCTCCGGCGACGCTGTCGGAAACGAGCAACTCGCCCGAAGGGCCGAGAACCATGTAGCGGGGCCTCTCGAAGCCGGCGGCGTATTCGGTGACGTCGAAGCCCTGCGGCACCTGAAGGCGGGCGCCGTCCGGACGCTCGATGACGCGCGGCCGGTTCATTGCCGAGGGAGTATGGAACGGCGGCGGCAACGGCTGCTGCGCCTTTTGGAAAGCGAAGGCGGCAATCGCCGCGCCGCCGAGGAAACTGATCAGAGTCCCAGATCTTGTCATGAGCGAGGCTCCCTCCAGTGTAATCGACGCGCCGGCCTCGCCCGAGCGGGTCTAACGGGCTGCGCCAGCGGCCAGGCGCAGCACGCTCAGGAACTCGTGCGGCCGCTCGACGCTCACCAGCACCGAGTAGCCTTGCCGCGTCGGTATGTAGGCGACGCGCGTTTTGTCGGTGACAAAGACCAGACTGTTTTCGCCGTTCTTGAGCCGGAACCACCCGGAGGCGTAGCCGGGCATTCCGATCCCGTTGGTGCGGCGGCCCAGGCGCCGGTCGGGATCGGCCGTCAGGTCCACCGGGCGGGCATGCTCGAGGTCCAGATCCGTGGCCGGGATCAGCCGGCCGTAGATCTCGCCGCGGATCCGCAGGCCCTCGGGCGAGACCTCGAACTTGACCAGCCGCGGCGCAAACACGAGGTACAGCAGAATCACGAGCACCGGCAGCAGCAGCGCGAGGCTGAACACGAGCGTGCCCGCCGGCGGCGCAACGATGGGAAACTCTTGTCGCATAAGGCCGCTTTCATTGTGCCGCGGGGCAGGCTCTGCGGCAAGCGGTCGAGAATCAGACACCACCCGGGGCGGAGGTCTCGCGCGGGATGAACTCGATCGTGGGGAACGTCGCGATGCCGCCGGTGCGTTCGAGCTCGTCGAAGCTTTCAAGCGCGGCGCGATAGAGCGCCTGAGTGTCGAGGCCGTCCCACACCGGCAGATAGCCGGCGAGCTTGCGGAGCCCTTTGCGGAGCTGGCGCTCGGCGCCGCGGCGGTTGCCGCTGCGCGCATGGTGGAAAGCGACCGCAAGGTGGATCAGCGCCTGGAGGAACAGCCGCCGGACCGTCTCGTCCCGGCGCCACAGCTCCTCGAGCACTTCGTGAGAGTCGAAGAATTTTCGCTCATTGAACAGCCGGATACCGTGAAGAAATGCCTCCTCCATTGCCCGGGATTCCCCTATAATAAGGCGGTACGAAGAGGGGCCGGAGACAGGCCATGAGCGGCGGGCAGGCGCAGATCACTTTGCAAACCGAGCGCGCTGACGGGCGGTTCGACTGCGAAGGTTTCTCGAATATCCCGGCGCCGCAGCCCTGCTGGATAGTCCTGAGTGCGTGCGGCGTCACGCGCCTCCAGCCCGCTGTCCAACAACTCCGGCAGGAGCTCGTGCGCGAGCTGCTCGTGACAGTGCCGGCCATCCGCCGGACGCCACCGGCCGCCGGTTGCCCGCGCGTGATCGATTCTCCATCACGGTCGTGCAACATCTCCCTCACGTACCCTCAATCGCGCAAACTACTGGTTCTCCTCGGAGACAGCTCCAGCAGCATCTCGGTGACGCCGCTGGTTCAAGACTGGCTCGCGGGCCGGCCGTACTACGAAATCCTGCCTCTTTATCCGGACGGAGTAACAGCGCTCCCGGCGCAACTGGCGCACCTTCAGCTCTTCTCATGGAAGAGCTCGATCGCCGAGGTGGTGCCGGTGGTGCTGGCGGCCGCCGGGATCGCGCCCGGGAACTTCCGCGTTTTCATCAGCTACAAACGCGACGACACGCGGGTGCTGGCTGAGCAGCTTTTTGACGCGCTGTCGAAGATGCACTTCGACGTATTCCTCGACCGGTTTCGCATTCCTCCGGCAGCCAACTTTCAGACCCGGTTGCGGCAGGAACTGGCGGACAAGGCTATGGTGGTGCTGCTCGAATCGGCGCTGGCGGCCCACTCGGCCTGGATTCGCTTCGAAGTGGGGTACGCCCGAAAGCACCGGTTGGGCCTGATGGCCCTGACGCTGCCCCACGCGCCGCCGGTTTCGGGAATCCGGAACAGCATGCGGGAGCACGTCTCCGTGGACAGCGCGGGGCGTCTTCGAGAGAACGATCTCGAACGGGTGTGCCGGCGCGTGCAACACGAACACACGCGGGCCCTCGTGCGGCGGCGCTACTTTCTCCAGCAGGCGGCCGCGCGGGCGCTCCTGTGGGCCGGCGCAGCCCCTCCGAGCTATGGCGCAGGCGGTCCCCTGCGCACCGGCTCGAGCGTCCCGCCACGGCGCGGCTACTCGATCTGGCTGACGCCACGGCCGGCCGAGTTGAGCGACTTTCATGGGGCGCACGCCGGCCGTCAGCCCGGCGAGCGGTCGGTGCTCGTCGGCCCGGCGGAGGCGCTTGAACCGGCCCGCCGCGCCTCTCTCGACTGGCTGGCGCACCAGACCGGGATCGTCTGGGCAGACGAAGGGCGACTGTCTCAGGTCGCGCTGCGGATCGCTCGGGGAACGTTATGAACCGGGGATTTCTGCTCTATCTTTCGGCCGCGATGCCGGAGTCGGAAGAACACGCCGCAGCGGCCGAGGAGGCCATTATCAGCCTCTCCCGCGCTGTGTGCGCGGTGGGAGGCCGGCTGCTCGTAAACCCGGAGGACGACATCGTGACGCTCGTAGCGCTCGTGGCCGCCGAGTACGCGATGGTGGAACCCGAGGAAGAAGAGCAGGAACCGGGAGACCGGAGAGCGAGGCATCCTCCGCTGGTGGTGCTGGGCCGGCCCTGGGAAGACAGTGCCGCGGACGAGGCGCGCATGACGCTGGCGCGCTTCGGCTACCTCGAGCCGTCGCGCCCGGAGGAGCGCCTGGAGTGGATGGCGCGCGCCGGCGCGATGGTCTCCATCGGGCGACAGGACAGGCGCGACTGGGAGGACTTTCACCGATCGGGAAGCACCGGGCGACCCGTTGTGTCGTTCCCGAGCACCGGAGCTGAAGATCTGCCCGGCGCCGACCGGGCATGGGATGGCCCATTTGAAGAGGTTGAAGTTCGGTTCGAGCGATGGATGGCCGCGCGGCGGGAAGCCGGACGCGAATGGGGGGAGTTCGGCGAACCGTTGCTGGCCGAGGCGCGGTGGCCGCTCGTCATGCAGGGCCTGGTCATGCGGTTGAGTGGGGGTTAAGTGGAGGTTAAAAGCACACTGCCCGGCGGGCCTCCTCCGGGACTACAATAGGGGAAGTTTTCGAGGAGGCACTGGGCATGGCGCGGTTCTGGGCGGCGCCGGGCGCGGCGGCGGTGGCGGCCGGGCCGGCGGTTTGGCTGGGCGTGGTTCTGGCGCAGGGGGCGCAAGCGCCGGCGCCCGAGGCGTTCTTTACCGAACAGGTCCAACCCGTGCTTCGCGCCAATTGCCTGCCCTGTCACAACCAGCGCAATCGCACGAGCGGCCTCGCGCTGGACAGCCGCGACAGCGTTCTGGCCGGCGGCAGCCGCGGCCCGGCGGTCACAGCCGGCAAACCAGAAGTGAGTCTGCTGGTGGCTGCCGTCGAGCAGCGCGGCGACTTGAAGATGCCGCTCGGCCGGCGGCTCAAGCCTGAAGAGGTTGCGGTGCTGCGGCGCTGGGTCGAGCTGGACCTTCCCTGGGCTCAGACTGCACCGGGCAAGCCTCTCGGAGAAGATCACTGGGCCTTTCAACCGCCCCGCCGGCCGGCCGTCCCCGAGGTGCGGAACCGCGCCTGGGTGCGCAACCCGGTCGACGCCTTCGTGCTGGCGCGCCTGGAGCGCGAAGGTCTGGCGCCGTCGCCCGAGGCCGACCGCCACACGCTGCTGCGGCGCGTCAGCCTGGACTTGACCGGCCTGCCGCCGGCGCCCGGCGAGATCCGGCGCTTTCTGGCCGACTCCTCGCCGGACGCCTATGAGAAGCTGGTCGACCGCCTGCTGGCTTCGCCCCATTACGGCGAGCGCTGGGGCCGCCACTGGCTCGATGTGGCGCGCTATGCCGACTCGGACGGCTACACGATCGACGCTCCACGCCAGATGTGGAAGTACCGCGACTGGGTGATCGAGGCGCTCAACCGCGATCTCTCGTTCGATCAGTTCGTCATCGAGCAGATCGCCGGCGACATGCTGCCGAATCCGACTGTGGAGCAGTTGATCGCCACCGGCTTTCACCGCAACACGCCGAACAATTACGAGGGCGGCATCGACTTCGAGCAGTATCGGGTGGAGAATGTGGCCGACCGCGTGGCTACCACGGGAGCGGCGTTTCTCGGGCTGACGCTCGGCTGCGCCCGCTGCCACGACCACAAGTACGATCCCATTTCACAGCGCGAGTTCTATCAGCTTTTCGCCTACTTCAACAACACCGACGAAGTCTCCAGTGAAGAAGAGCGTTACGACTACCTCCGGCCCGTTCTCGAGCTGCCTTCGCCCGCGGAGGCGGCGCGGCGCGAAGCCTACCGGGCGCAGCGGGCGGCGTTGAGCCGCGAACTGGCCGTCTACGTGCGTGCGCTGGCGGCGCGGCCGGACGGCATTCCCAAGCACGAAGATCCGGGCTTGAAGGAGCGCGTGGCCAA
>JBBIMZ010000314.1:2137-5090 GCA_037444135.1 Solibacteraceae bacterium | reverse complement strand
TGCAAGCCTGCGAAGCCGCGCTGCTGGTGGTCGATGCGACGCAGGGCGTGGAGGCGCAGACGCTGGCCAACACGTATCTGGCGCTGCACCACGACCTGGAGATCATTCCGGTGATCAACAAGATCGATCTGCCGGCCGCCGAACCGGACCGGATCCGCCGGCAGATCGAAGAGGTGATCGGCCTGGACGGAGCGGGTGCGCTCGAGGTCAGCGCCAAGCTGGGCGTGGGAATTCACGACGTGCTCGAAGCGATCGTGCGCCGGGCGCCGCCGCCGCGCGGCGATCCGGGCGGGCCCTTGCGGGCGCTGATCTTCGATTCCTGGTACGATCCCTACCGCGGCGTCATCACGCTGCTGCGCGTGGTGGACGGTTCGCTCCGGGTCGGGCAGAAGATCCGGCTGATGGCCAGCGGCAAGAGCTTCGAGGTCGAGGGACTCGGCTATCAATCGCCCAAGCCGGTGCCCTGCCAAGAGCTGACGGCGGGCGAAGTCGGCTTCCTGTTCGCCAACATCAAGACGGTCTCCGACGCGCGCATCGGCGACACCATCACCGACGACGAGCGTCCGGCGGCCGAACCGCTGCCCGGCTTTGAAGAGATCAAGCCGATGGTGTTCGCCGGGCTCTATCCGGTCGAGTCCCACCAGCACGGCGCGCTGCGGGACGCGCTCGAAAAACTCCGTCTCAACGACAGCGCCTTCACGTTCGAGCCGGAAAGTTCCGCCGCGCTCGGCTTCGGCTTCCGCTGCGGTTTCCTGGGACTGCTGCACCTGGAGATCGTGCAGGAGCGCCTGGAGCGCGAGTTCGGCCTCGACCTGATCACGACCGCCCCGGGCGTCCGCTACCGGGTGCGCAAGCGCGACGGCGAACTCGTCGAGGTGGACAATCCGACCAGATTCCCCAACCCGGCCGAGATCGACACCGTCGAGGAGCCGATCATCGAGGCGACCGTGATCACGCGCGAGGAGTTCTTGGGAGAGATTCTCAAGCTGCTCGAGGAGAAGCGGGGCACGCAAAAGAAGTTCGAGTACCTGGGCGCCGGGCGCGTCATGCTCACTTACGAGCTGCCCCTCAACGAAATCGTGCTGGACTTCTACGACCGGCTCAAGTCGGCCTCGCGCGGCTACGCCTCGCTCGATTATCACCTGGCGGGCTATCGCGCCGCGCCGATGGTGAAGCTGGACGTGCTGGTGGCCGGCGAACCGGTCGACGCATTGTCGGTCATCGTGCACCGGGACTTTGCCTACGAGCGGGGCAAGGAGCTGATCGGTCGCCTGCGAAAGCTGATCCCGCGGCAGATGTTCGAAGTGGCGCTCCAGGCGGCGATCGGCAGCAAGATCATCGCGCGGGAGAACATCCCGCCATTGCGCAAGAACGTGCTCGCCAAGTGCTACGGCGGCGACGTGACGCGCAAGCGCAAGCTGCTCGAAAAGCAAAAAGAGGGCAAGCGCCGGATGAAGCGCGTCGGGCGCGTCGAGATTCCCCAGGAGGCCTTCCTGTCGGTCCTCAAGGTGGGCGCGGAAGAATGACCGCAGCCGGAGCTTTCACCGCCCCCAGTGCTGCTGAAACTTCGCCCGCAGGAACTGAACGCTGCGGTGCATCTGGTCGAGGCCGTCGACGCCGTCCTCGATGCTCACCCAACCATCGAAGCCGGCGGCCCTGAGTTCGGAAAAGATCGCGTCGTAGTCGTTCAGTCCCTCGCCGATCGCGCCGTGGCGGAGCCGCTTGGCGTAGCCGAGGCTGTCTTCCTCGCGGCGCAGGTCCTCGAGCGTGCCTTCGGCCAGGTAACGGTCCGAGGCGTGCATGGTCACCACCCGGTGTTTGACCCGCCGGAGCAGCTCGAGCGGATCCTCGCCGGCCAGCAGCGTGTTGCTGGGGTCGTAGTTGACGCCGAACCACGGCGAGCGGATCCGGTCGACCAGCTCGCAAAACACATCCATTTTCTGGGCGAATTCGGGATACTGCCAGTAGTTGTCTTTGTAATGGTTCTCGACCACGAGCGTGACGCCGGCCGCCCGCGCATGCTCCAGGCATGCCTCGATCGCCTCGGCGGCGTACCGCAGCCCGTCCTGGCGGGAAACCCCGGGCCGCCGCTGCCCTGACAGGACCCGGCAGTAGCGGCCGCCCAGTTCGGCCGTCATGTCGATCCAGCGCTTTTCCTGTTCGATCTGGCGCCGGCGGAAAGCCGGGTCGGGATGCGTGAAGTCCGGCGAGCAGCACAGCATCGGGATCGCCAGGCCGTGATCGGAAGCGATCCGGCGCGCCTCGGCGCAATCCAGGTTGAGGAATCCGGCGTAGAATTCGAGGCCGTCCACCTGGAGTGAAGCGCCGATCTCGATCCACTCGCGGACCGTCATCGTACCGTCGACGCAGAG
The DNA here is from genome assembly GCA_037444135.1 of Solibacteraceae bacterium. GTDB lineage: Bacteria > Acidobacteriota > Terriglobia > Bryobacterales > Bryobacteraceae > CALKXJ01. The sequence continues at coordinate 2,718 of JBBIMZ010000314.1, read as the reverse complement.
CTGGTCCATGTAGAGCTTGGGGAAGGCGGCCAGTTGCGGCATCAGCGTTCCCCCTTCACCGGCACGTCGCCGTAGGCGTGCACCTTCTCGCAGATGAGGCGCAAAGAGTCCTCGACCCGGCCGGAGGCGGTCTTGAAGGCCTCCGAATCGATCGCCAGAGGTGCGCCGATCACCACCAGCGGGGCCCCGTATTCGGGCGTGCGCACCGCCTGCTCGACCGTCAGACCGCCGACCGCCTGCACGGGAATGCTCACTGCGGCCACCACCTCCCGGAGTCTGTCGAGCGGGCTCGGCATGGGCAGGCCCCGGGCGGCGATGCCCCGGCGCTCATCGTAGCCCACATGATGGACGATATAGTCGCAGCCGAGCTCTTCGAGGCGCCGCGCCGCCGCCACCATGTCCTCACAGGCCAGGTTGTCGCCCATCACCTTGACGCCGTAGTCCCGGCCGGCCCGAACCACCGCCCGCACCGTCTCCTCGTGCGCGCGCGCCATCACAACGACGAAGTCGGCGCCCGCCTTAGCCATCATCTCCGCTTCCAAATAGCCGCCGTCCATGGTCTTCAGGTCGGCGACGATCGG
>JBBIMZ010000314.1:0-2100 GCA_037444135.1 Solibacteraceae bacterium | reverse complement strand
CAGGGAAGCGCTCGCGCAGGGCGCGGACCGCGCGCAGGCCTTCGGCGAGAATCAGCGGCGTGCCGGCCTCGAGCCAGTCGACGCCGGCGCGGAGCGCCATCTCCGCCGTCCGGACGGCTTCGTCCAGATCGGTCAAGTCGAGCGAGATTTGGACTACGGGCCGCATTCCGTGCTCGATGGTAGCAGAAGGCCGAACGAAAACAAAATCGGGCGGTCTTGATTGGCTCCAGCCCGTTTCCGGGCGGCAGGCGGTGTTATAGTGAGGGTGGAAATGGTTCCCGCGGCTGCCATTCGGCTCGCGCTTGCCGCCCTGATTTTGGGCGGCGCCGCCCGGGCCGAGTCGAAAGTCGTCGCGGTCACGCTGGACGGCGTCATCCACCCCATCACGGTGGAAATCGTCGGCAAGACGATCGAGCAGGCGCGCTCCCAGGGGGCGCCGCTCGTGCTGATCCGACTGAACACGCCCGGGGGGTTGCTGGAGGCGACGCGCCAGCTCGTCGAAAAGATCATCGGCTCGCCGGTTCCGGTGGTGGCCTACGTGACCCCCAGCGGCGGGCGGGCGGCGTCGGCGGGCTTCTTCATCCTCCAGGCGGCCGACATCGGCGCGATGGCGCCCGGCACCAACACCGGCGCCGCCTCGCCGGTCCTCCTCGGCGAGCAGATGGATCCGGTCATGCGCCGGAAGGCCGAAAACGACGCCGCGGCGGCCTTGCGCACCATTGTTCAGAAACGCGCCCGGAACGCCGAGCTCGCCGAGAAAGCCGTTCTCGAGGCCAAGGCGTTTACCGAGAAGGAGGCGCTCGAGAACCGCCTCATCGAGCTGGTCGCCGCCAGCGAGCGCGAGCTGCTCGAAAAGCTCGATGGCCGGGAAATCACCCGGTTTGACGGCTCCAAACAAGTGCTACGGCTGGGTTCGCCCGTCATCGTCGAATACCGGATGAGCACTCGCGAGAGACTGATCTCCTCCATCAGCGACCCGAATATCGCCTTCGTCCTGTTGGTTCTGGGAGCGCTCGGCGTCTATATCGAATTCTCCTCGCCCGGCCTGATCGTGCCGGGCGTGGCCGGCGGGATTCTTCTTCTGTTGGGGCTCTCGGCCCTCTCCGTACTCCCCATCAACTGGATCGGCGTGGCGCTGCTGATCCTGGCCGTGGCGCTGTTCATCCTCGAGGCGAACTTGGCCTCGCACGGCATTCTCGGCATCGGCGGAGCCGTAGCGATGATCCTGGGAGCGATGCTGCTGGTGGAAGGTCCGCCGGAAATCCGCATCCGTTTCGGAACCGCCCTCGGCGTGACGCTGCCCTTTGCCGCGATCACGGTCTTTTTGCTGGCGCTGGTGATTCGCGCCCGGGCGCACAAAGTCGTCACCGGCGCCGCCGGGATGGTCGGCGAGTGCGGCGTCGCCCATACGGCGCTCCAGCCCGAGGGCAGAGTCTTCATTCACGGGGAGTTTTGGGACGCCGTCTCGTCGAAGCCTGTTCCGGCCGGCGCCCGCGTCCGCGTCATTTCCGTCGACGGCCTGACGGTCCACGTCGAGCCCGCCGACGCAGCCTCGGGAGGTTCTCATGCTTGACGTTCCCACGATCGCTCTGGTCATCGTCATCCTCTATCTGCTCTCCTCGATCAAGATCCTGCGAGAGTACGAACGAGGCGTGATCTTCCGTCTGGGCCGCATGCTGCCCCAACCGAAGGGTCCCGGCATCATTCTGGTCTTTGCGCCGATCGACCGGATGGTGCGCGTCTCGCTTCGCATCGAGACCATGGAGGTGCCGCCTCAAGACCTGGTCACCCGGGATAACGTCACTGTCAAGGTGAACGCCGTAATCTACTTCCGCGTCATCGATCCGAACAAGGCCATCGTGGAGGTCCAGAATTACCTCTATGCCACCTCCCAGCTCGCTCAGACCACCTTGCGAAGCGTCCTCGGCGAGGTGGAATTGGATGAACTGCTCAGCCAACGCGAAAAGCTCAACGTGCGCCTTCAGTCGGTGCTGGACAAGCACACCGGTCCCTGGGGCGTCAAAGTCACCATGGTCGAAGTGAAACAGGTCGACTTGCCCGACATGATGATCCGCGCGATCGCCCGCCAGGCCGAAGCCG
>JBBIMZ010000313.1:474-5111 GCA_037444135.1 Solibacteraceae bacterium | reverse complement strand
CGAACTATAGCGGTTGACGTCGAGCGCTTTCTGGTACTCCTTAAGCGCCTCGGCTAACTCGCCGATCTCGACCAGTTGCTCGCCCCGGCGAATGGCGACCTTTACGCGCATGGCGTCGTCGAAGCGGAGCACCTCGTTGTTCGGATCGATGATCACGTTCTTGGGCTTGCCGAACGTCTCGACGACGCACTCCGAGGATGGCCCGACCACTTCGACCTCTTTCTCCTCCGGATTGCCTTCGGTCTCGATCTTGAGCGTCACCGGCATGCGGAACGTGTCCAGATCCTGCATGATCTTGCCCATGATCCGGAAGCCCGAGCGCGTGCGGAATACCGTGTACTCAATCTTGAACTCGGGCGCGCCGCTGGACTCGATCCACTGGATGAAGAAGCCCTGGAGGTTGCGGCCGGAGACGGCCTCGGCGGCGGCGCGGAAATCGTCCGTAAAGACCGCCTTCCAGGCATGCTTTTCCGGGAACTCGCGCAGGAGCCGGGTGAAGGGTTCCTCGCCGATGACGCGGCGCAACATGTGCAGTACCGCGGCGCCCTTCGCCGCCGTCGCCGCCCAGAACTCCGGCGAATAGTCCTCGAGCCGGGCCGACTGGATCAAGGGGACGTTATCCACCGTCAGGGCCTCGACGAACGCCTCGCGGACTTCGTTCTCCATGGCCGGCGGCCCGGAGGTTTCCCGGAGCCAGACCAGCTCGGCGTAGCGGGCCATGCCGTTCGTCAACCACAGGTGGTTGCGCGTGGCCGCAGAGACGAGATTGCCCCACCACTGCCGGGCGATCTGGTTCACCAGCAGACGGGAGTTCACCGCCTTTCCGATCCCCTCGGGGGAAAGAAACAGCAGTCCGGGCGCGGCGTAACCGGTCGGGGCCCCGCGGTCGGTTTCGATCACGGTAAGATTGGCCTGGGGCGCCAGGCCGAACAGCCCCGTAAGAAACGTCATCACCTTGCCGATGGCCTCCCCGTAGGCGGCCGCCATGCCCTCGGATTCACCGCGAAAGTACAGCGTCGTGGTGACGCCTTCGGAGGTGATGCGCTGCGGCTCGCCCTGGACGACGGCGAGGCTGCCAGGGAAGGCCGGCTGGGTGAAGCGGAAGTGGAAGATCGTCTTATCGGACCCGACCCCTTCGGAGGACTCGATGCCGCTCGAGACGACGCGGAAGCCGGCCGGGACGGTAATGTTGAGCTCGGCCGTATAGCGGTCGGCCGTGTAGTCGTTCACCGGGAACCAGCGCGCCGGGTAGAGCAGAAAGGCGGAATCCTGGCGAATCGCGGCGAACGTCAGCCCCCAAACCGGAGATTCCTCCTTACCGGTGAGCGTTCCCTGGTAGGAGAACCGCAACGTCTTAGCCTGCCCTTTCGCCACCAGCTGGGGAAAGCTTACGCGTACGGTAAAGTCCTCGGCGTTGCGGTCCGCCGGAAGCTCGGCGCCGGTTTCGTCGACGACCTTCTCCAAGCGGAGCGCGTTGTGGAGCTGGAAGGTGGCCGAGCGCGCATCGTCGTCGACTGCCTGAAAGCGCACTTCGGCGGTGGCGGTCAAGTCCTGGGTGCGCGGATGGATTTCGGCGTTGATGACGTAGTGTTCGACGTCCAGCCGCCCGGCGGCGCGCTGGCCGGGCGCCAGGCGCGTTAGCCCCAGCAGCAGGACGAAGACAAGGGCAGGCCCGTGCGGAATCCGCAAACGCTCAAACATCTCGCTTTCCTCTCGGCAACAGCTCCAACGCGGCGGAGGCGGCTTCCTCGATCGGATCCCGGTCGCCGGAAAGCGCAGCCGCCACGAGCGCCAGCTCTTCCCGCATCCGCCGGGCGGACTCCTCGCTCAACAGCCGCAGAGCCTCGCCGGCCAACGCCTCCCCCGTCAATTCATTCTGCATCAGTTCCGGAACGACGCGCTTGCCGGCGATCAGGTTCACCATGGAATAGAAAGGTACGTCGACCAAGAACCGCCCCAGGCGCCAGCTCAGCCGGCTCACGCGGTAGAAGGCCACCATCGGAGTGCCGAGCAGCGCCGCTTCTACGGTTACCGTGCCGCTGGCGGCCAGCGCCAGACGGGCGTGGGCGATGGCGTTCCAGGTATCGCCCTCAATCACTTGGATGGGCGTGCGGTCAAACGGTTCCCAAAATCTTGCCCCCACCGCGGGGGCCACCCCCGGCGGGAGCGCCAGGACGAAGGAGGCGGCCTGAGCCTGAAGGAGCCGCTCGACGGCGGCGGCGAGCGGGGGAAGGTGGCGGCGGATCTCCCCGGGGCGGCTGCCGGGAAGCAGCACGATCAGCGGGCGGTCGGACGGGAGCCGGTATTTCCGCAAGAACTGGTCGTGCGTGAGCGTGGCGCGCACCAGACGCGCCAGCGGATGGCCGATGTAACGCGCCTCGACGCCGCGCCGGCGGAAGAACTCCTCTTCGAAGGGAAAGATGCACAGCAGACGATCGAGATGCCGCCGGAGCAGGCGGATGCGGCCCTTGCGCCACGCCCAGACCTGCGGCGCCACCAAGTACAGGATCGGAATGCCGAGGCGGCGCAAACGGGCGGCCAGCCGGAGATGAAAGTCCGGGCTGTCGGTCAGAATGGCCAGTTGCGGCCTGCGCGCACGGGCGCAGGCGACCAGCTTGCGAAACTCCCCATAGATTCTCGGGATATGCTGCACGACCTCGACCAGGCCGACCACCGCGAGGCTCGAGGCGTCGACAACCGCTTCGACCCCGGCCTGCCGCATCCGGGGTCCGGCGCACCCGAAGAAAGAGGCTTCGGGCAGCCGGCGGTGCAACGCCTCCACCAGATGCGCGGTGTAGAGGTCGCCGGAGGCTTCTCCGGCGCTGACGAAAATCGACGGCGCCAGCAGCGGCCCGGCGCTAGCGGCCGTGGCCGTCCTCGAGGTAGGTGTAACCGCGGAGGCCCTCTTCATAAAACTGCACCAGGCGCCCGGCCTCCGTATAGTCGATCTTGCCCTCGCGCATGGCTGCTTCGACGTCGGAACGGAACTCCTCGACCAGACGCGCCGAATCGAACTGCACGTAGTCGAGCACTTCGCGCACTGTGTCGCCGCGGACGACGGTCTCGAGCACCGGCTCGCCGGATTCGCTGGTGGAGACGTGCACCGCATTGGTGTCGCCGAACAGGTTGTGCAGATCGCCGAGAATCTCCTGATAGGCGCCGATCAGGAAGGCGCCGAGCAGGTACGGCTCGCCGGTGAACGGGTGCAGCAGCAGGCTGCGCTTGACGTCGCGGCGGTCGATGAACTGGTCGATCTTGCCGTCCGAGTCGCAGGAGATGTCGCCGAGGATGGCGTGGCGCGTCGGCCGCTCATCCAGCCGGTGGATCGGCATGATCGGGAAGAGCTGCTTGACGGCCCAGCTGTCCGGCATGCTCTGAAACAGCGAGAAGTTGCAAAAGTAGGTGTCCGAGAGCATCGCGTCGAGGCCCTCGAGCTCCTCCGGAAAGTAATCGAGGTTCTCGGCCAGCTTCAGCACGCGTCGGCAGATCGCCCAGTAGAGATTCTCTGCCACGCAGCGCTGCTCGAGCGGCAGATAGCCGAGACTGAACAGGTTCAGCGCGGCGTCGAGCGACTGCTGGGCGTCGTGAAAACTCTCGAGCAGGTTCTTGGTGCTCAGCTCGTGGTAGGTTTCCAGCAGATCGATCACCGGCTGCTCGTAGTCGTCCGGGACCGACTGCGGCACGTTCGGCTCGCCCAGGCCCGAGACGCCGAGGATGTTGAAGACCAGCACCGAATGATAGGCGGCGATGGCGCGGCCGCTCTCGCTGACGATGGTCGGGTGCGGGATCTCGGCCTCGTCACAGACGTTCTTGATGTGGTGGACAACGTCGTTGGCGTACTCCTGGAGCGTGTAGTTGACGCTCGATTCGAAGTTGCTCTGCGAGCCGTCGTAATCGATGCCCAGGCCGCCGCCGACATCCAGATGCGTGAGGCCGGCACCGGCGCGCTTGAGTTCGGCGTAGACGCGCGCCGCCTCCGTGACGGCCGCTTTGATGGTGCGGATGTTGGTGATCTGGCTGCCCAGGTGGAAGTGCAGCAGGCGGAGCGAACCGGCCATCCCGAGGCTGCGGAGCTGGTCGAGCGCCCGGAGGGTTTCGTTCAGCGTCAGGCCGAACTTCGACCGGTAGCCGCTCGAGCTCTTCCAGCGGCCCGAGCCGCGGCTGGCGGGCTTGATCCGGATGCCGATGATCGGGTCGACGCCGATGAGAGAGGCGTGCTTGATGATGAGGTCCAGCTCGGTGTATTTTTCGACGACCGGGATGATCTGGCGCCCGATCTTGCTCGCCAGCATCACCATTTCGATGTATTCGTCGTCCTTGAAGCCGTTGCAGATGATCGGGGTCGAGTTGTCGGCGATGGCGAGCACGGCCAGCAGCTCAGGCTTGGAGCCGACTTCAAGCCCGAATCCGTACGGCCGGCCGTGCTTGAAGATCTCCTCGACGACCTGCCGCTGCTGGTTCACCTTGATCGGGTAAACGCAGCGGTACTCGCCCCGGTAGTCGTTCTCCTCGATGGCGCGCTGGAACGCCTGGCGGATCTCGGTCACCCGGTGCTGGAGGATCTCCCCGAAGCGCAGCAGGATGGGCAGCGAGATGCCGCGCAGCACGAGCGTGTCGACGCGCTTCTTGAGGTCGAT
>JBBIMZ010000313.1:0-448 GCA_037444135.1 Solibacteraceae bacterium | reverse complement strand
GGACCCAGAGATGGCCGTTCTGGCCGACCGAGAAGTAGCCCTGGCCCCAGCCGGCGACGTCGTAGAGCTCGGCGGCGTCGGCGATGGTCCAGCGGTCGGCGGGTTCGCGCGTGGCGATCGTCTCAGCGAACTTGGGGTTCAACACACCTCCGTATTTTTCAGTTTGCGGCGAAATCGCCGGACGCCGCAAGTCTGATTTTAAGACGGGCCCCCGCCGGGGCTACAATTCGGACAGCCCCTCCAGTTTGCCGGTGCTGTCGCCGAGATTGTCCACCGGCACGCCCATCCGGTCCAGCATGGACAGATACAGGTTCGTCATCGGGGTTTCGCTCGGATAGCGCACGTGACGGCCGGTGCGGATCCGCCCGCCGCCGCGGCCCGCCAGCAACACCGGCAGGTCGTGGTGCGTGTGACGGTTGCCGTCGGCGATTCCGCTGCCGTAGACGAT
>JBBIMZ010000312.1:0-5133 GCA_037444135.1 Solibacteraceae bacterium | reverse complement strand
GGAAGCGGCGAACGCGATTCGGGAAGGACTTCGGAATCTGGTGATTCGCCTGCCTGGGGAGGGTCGGGCCACCGGCGAGGGGCTGGTGGATTTTTCGAAACTGGCCTCCGGTCAGTCCGCGCGAAACTGGTTCCTCCGGACGCTGCTCGAAGGGGAGCGCCCTGTGGCCGTAACGGTGAGCGTCCAAAGCGGCGGCGGCTCGGCGATGGTGCGCGTGGAGCGCGTGGAGATCTCCGGCGTAACCGTCGACGGAAGAGCGCTTGAGTTTCTGGTGGACAACTTCGTGCGCCCCCGATATCCGGACGCCAAGATCGGCGAGCCGTTTGAGCTGGGGCACAACGTGGAAGCCATCCTGGTGCGGTCCGAGCGGGTGGACGTTCGGATTAAGGGTCAGCGCCGAACCGCGACGCGCCCCGCCACTTCGCGCCCCATGCGCACGCAGTCAGGAATGCCGATGCCGTAGTAGGCGTTGCCGGCGACGTAGAGGCCGGGAATCTGCTCGAGACGCCGTTCGATCTCCGCTACACGCTCCTGATGCCCCACCGTGTACTGGGCCATTGAGGCAGGCCAGCGGGCGATCCGGGTGAACCGCGGCTCTGCGCTAACCCCCATAATCTCGGCCAGCTCGGATCGGACGATGGCCAAGACGACCTCGTCGCTCTCATCAAGAATTTGCGGATCGTGCCAGCCGCCGAGAAAGCAGCGCAGGACGACACGGTCGGGGCGGACCCGGTGCGCGAATTTGGTGCCCATCCAGGTACAGGCGACCAAGCGGCGGCGCTCCCGCCGAGGGACGAGGAAGCCGAAGCCGTCCAGCGGGTGGGGACAGCTACGCCTGTCGTAGCCCAGCGCTACGGTCATCGAGGAGCTGTACGGAATCGAGCGCAACAAGCCGGCAAGCGCCGGATCCACCGATTCGGTCAAGCGGGCAGCCTCGTAGGCCGGACACGCCAGCACCACCTGAGAAGTATCCAACCAGGATCCGCTGACGCGCACGCGGAAACCTTTCGCCGTCCGCTCGAGGGCCTCGGCCTCACCCCGGTGGAATTCCACCAGAGGGGCCGCGGCCTGCGTCAGGGCTTCGACGAGGCGCCCGAGGCCGCTCTTCAGGGTTCGGAACAGCGGCGCGGACCCGGCTTGAGCCGCCACTTTCCTGCGTTCGGCGAGCACTCCTCTGGTGAGACTGCCGTAGCGAGACTCCAGTTCGACGAAGCGGCCCAAGACGGCGGAGACGCTGAGCAGATCCGGCGTGCCGCCGTAGACTCCGGCCAGAAGAGGCTCGGCCAAGTAATCGACGGCTTCCTGGCCGTAGTGCCGGCGAACGAAATCGGCGACGCTGCGGTCGCCTTCGGCCGGCCCTCCGGCGCGGCGGAACCATTCCAGCCCCATGAGGAGCTTAGTGCGCCAGCCGACTACGCGTGTCGTAAGCATCGGGACAACCCGCGTGGGGACCATCAGCATCAGGCCGTCGGGGAGGGGAAGGAGGCGGCGGCCCTTCCAGAGGTAGGTCACGCGGAGGGGATCGTTGGAGCCGATGACTTCGGAGGCGAGGCCCAGGTCGGTGATGAGCTCCATGGCCCACGGCTTAGCCGACAGGAAGCTGTCCGGTCCTCGCTCGATGAGGCAGTCCTCGATCGTCTCGGTCGCGATCACGCCCCCGAGGCGCTCCCGGCGCTCGAACAGGTCTGCGCCGATGACGGCCCGGGCCAGATAATAAGCCGCCGAGAGCCCCGAGATGCCCCCGCCGACGATGGTCACGTCAGGCATTGGCGTCCGAGAGCCGGCGGCGGACGACGTCGGCCAGAGCGGCGATAAAGTCGGGCGAGCAGTTCAGCGATTCCGGCCTCACCAGTTCGATGCCTCGGGAGCGGGCGTAGCTCTTGAACAAAATGTCGACGTCGTAGAGGATTTCGACGTGATCGGAGACAAAGCCGATCGGCGCGAGGACGAGGCGGCGAACTCCTTGGGCGGCCAGGGCGTCCAAGCGCGACTCGACCGTCGGGCCGAGCCAGACGTCGGCGGTCATGCCCTGGCTCTGATACGCGAACTCCCACCTCGCCAGTCCGAGCGAGGCGGCTACGAGCCGCGCCGTCGCGCGGGCTTCCGTGTCGTACGGGTCCCGGTTCTCCACGATCTTCTCCGGCAGGCTGTGGGCGGTGAAGAGGACGACTTCGGCCGGCAGCAGCGGCGCCAGGCGCCCGGCGAAGGCGCGGATCAGGCCGGGATGGTCGTGGAAACTCCTGGTCCAGATGACCGTGGCGCCGAAACCCAGCGCTTGCTTAGCCTCCTGGGTGCGCCGGAAGTACAAACCGACGCTCATCTTCGAGTACTGGGGCGCCAGGCACAGGGCGACGATGCGCTCGATGCCGTCGGCCTGCATGCGGGCGAGCGTCTCGCCGAGGAACGGCCGCCAGTTCCGCATACCGAAATAGACGGGCAGGCCCAGGACGCGTTCGAGTGCCTCGGCCTGCTCTCGGGTCCGCGCGGTCAGCGGAGAGGATCCTCCGATGGCGGCGTAGCGGCGCCGGACTTCGGCGACCATTGGCGGCGGAGGCGGCTGGCCGCCCCGGATCAACCGCAAGTATTCAGAAACGTCCTCGATGCGTTCCGGCGCGCCGTGGGCGAGCAGGAGGACCGCGTCCCTCATGAGAGGCGGAACTCGCGGACGAACTCGACCACCGCCTTGACGTTGGCCTGGGGCGTCTCCGGGAGGATGCCGTGGCCGAGATTGAAGATGTGACCGGGCCGGGTCCCGGTGCGTTTAAGCAGCTCGTGCACGCGCATCTTCAACTCGGGCAGAGGAGCGAATAGCACCGCCGGATCGAGATTGCCCTGGATGGCCGCGCGGTAGCTGATGTCCATCCAGGCCTGGTCGATGTTGACGCGCCAGTCGATGCCGAGCACGTCGCCGCCGGCGGCATGCAGCTCGCGGAAAAAGCCCCCGGTGCCAGTACCGAAATGGATCACCGGCACGCTGCTCGAGCGGATGCGTTCGATCAGCGCGCGCGAGTACGGGGCGACGTAGCGGGCATAGTCGTCCGGGCCGAGAGCCCCGGCCCAAGTGTCGAACACCTGGATCGCGCGGGCGCCGGCGGTGACTTGCAGCAGCGCGAACGGGCCCAGCACGTCGACCAGCTTGCCCATCAGACGGCGCCACAGGGCTTCGTCGGAGTACATCATCCGTTTGGTGGTGAGGAACGTCCGTGAGGCGCCTCCTTCGATCATGTAACTGGCGATGGTGAATGGGGCCCCGACGAAGCCGATCACGGGGACGCGGCCGGCCAGCGCGCGCGTGACGAGCTGAATCGCTTCGGCGACATAGCCGAGTTCGTCGGTGTTCGAGATCGACAGCGCGTCGATGTCCTCGGAGGTGCGGACAGGGTTGTCGATCACCGGGCCTTCGCCGCTGACGAAGCGCAGCTTCAGGCCCATCGGTTCGACCGGCAACAGCAGGTCGGCAAAAATGATGGCTGCATCCACGTCCAGGTATTCCACCGGTTGGAGCGTGACGGTAGCCGCCAGATCAGGCCGCTTACAAATCTCCAGAATGCCGTGCCGGGCGCGGACTTCGCGGTACTGCTTCAGGTAGCGACCAGCCTGCCGCATGAACCACACGGGCCGGACATCGGTCGGCCGGCGGCGGCAGGCATCGAGGAACCGACTTGTCATTGCAGCCATGCGCATGCCACTTCCCTGTTGTCTTCGCAGAAATAGACGCGAACGCCTTCCGGCTTATTCCGGGCGGTCCACTGGCGACCGCGAATGAAAAACGGTTTGGTCCAGGCCTCCGAATCGATCGTCTTGGGCGCCACCACGGAGACGGAGACGGCGCCGGTGGCGGGAAAGCCGGTACGGGGATCGAAGATATGGGTGTAGAGTTTGCCGCCGGCGACGAAGAACTTCTCGTAGCTGCCCGAAGTGGACATGGACTCGTCGCGCAGCACCGTTTCTTCGATGGTCCGGCTGGGAGACTTCGGATGCCGGATCTTGATCTTCCAGCCCGGCTGCCCGGGCGGAGCGCCGATGGCGTAGATGCTGCTGCCGCCGGCGGAAATCAGCGCCGAGGAGATGGCGGCCGTTCGGAGAACCGCCACGACGCGATCGACGGCGTAGCCCTTGCCGATTCCGCCGGGATCGATTTCCATGCCCGGCCTGGCGAAGCGCACGGTCTGGGCGGCGGCATCCAGCTCGAGCGCCTCCCAGCCGACGCGCGCCAGCGCGTCGCGAATCTCGGCGCGGTGCGGGAGGCGCCCCTGACCTTTGAAGAATCCCCACGTCTTCACCAGCGGGCCCACCGTGATGTCGAAGGCGCCCCCGCTCCGCCGGCTGTAGTCGACGCAGGCCGACAGCAGGGCGAACAACTCGCCGCTGACGCGCACCGGCCCGGCCCCCGCCTCGCGGTTGACGCGACTCCACTCGCTGTCTCGCTTGTAGTTGGACAGGAGCGAATCCAGACGCCGCACCTCTTCGAAGGCCGCCTCGACGGCCGCCTCCAGTTTCAACCGATCCTCGTCATAGGCCACGATGGTGAACGTGGTGCCCATGGCGTCCAGGCTCGAGGAGATGCGGAGCTTCTCGGCGCCTGCGAGCCAGAGAGGCACTAGAGACAAAAGTAACACAACTTGTTTCATCGGGGGCGCACTTCCGGCTCCCTTCCGCCGCCGGTCCCGGCCGCCTCCTTCGGACGGCCCTTTCGGATCCGGTGCAGGAGCGACTTGAGGCGCTGCGGCGACTGGAGCGAGACGTCGGACGTGAAGCGGAGGTCGGGGAGGCGGCGGAGACCGAGGCGGGCGGCCAGGAGGTGCCGGATGTGACGGCGGGCGTGGCCGAGGGCGTCAAGGGCGCCGGCGGCGGCTTCCGGACCGCCCGAAAAGGCCAGCCTCACTTCGGCGTGGCGGAGGTCGGGGGCGAGCAGGACGTCGGTGACCGAGGCGTCGGCCACCCGGGGATCGGCCAGTTCATAGTTAATGATCTCGTCGAGCTCCTCGCGAAGCGCTTCGGCGAGGCGCTCAGTGCGGTGAGGATCCATGACGCTTGTTCAGTCCAGCCACTCAACGACGGACTCGACCAGCAGCGGCCCCAAGGCGTCGGAGGCCTCTTTCTCCACCGATTGGAGCGTCCGCTCCGCGACGG
>JBBIMZ010000311.1:2807-5143 GCA_037444135.1 Solibacteraceae bacterium | reverse complement strand
TCGAAGGGATGCCCAAATTCATCATGCCGACATTTTCGCCAAGGCGCATTTCGAGGCTAATAGCAACCACGGCTTCGTTCGGCGCCAGGATCCGCAGCAGCTGCGGCTCGCTCTCGTGGCCTTCGACACTGAACGCCACCGGACTGACGCCCTGCCAGGCCTCTCGCAGGTCATGGATGATGATGCGGATGATGCTGTCCAGAACGCTCCGCTCGATCTCGGTCACCTCGCGGTTCAACGGGACGGCGCTCTTGCCCGTGCCGCCGAGCACCACTTCGAGCATCGGAAAGACCAGCGACGGGTTGATTTCAAGCACCGCGTTGCCGTCGAACGGCTTCATGCTGAGCGAGACCATATGCGTCGGCGAAGGCAGGCACTGGGTGAATTCGACGAACGCCAGTTGCTCGACGGTGACGAGTTCCACGCTCAAGTACGCCCGCAGGTAGGCCGAAAGGCTGGAGGCGACATTGCGGGCGAAATTCTCATGAAGCAGATAGATGGCGCGGAGCTGGTCTTTCGGGATGCGGTCGGGCCGCCGAAAATCGTAGAGGCGAATGCTCTGCGGCAACTCGGCTTCGGCGGTGGAAACGGCGCTCAGGCGGCTCGACCGCTCCGGCGGCCGGCCGCGCAGACTCGAGGATTGGCTCAACGCGCAAGCACCTCTCCCGCCTGCTATCGGCGCATGCGGCCCAGAGCTTTATGAGCTCGCCCGTCTACTAGCCGCGCAGCCGCCACAGGAACCAGCCCAGGCCGACCGCCAACAGAAGCCCGGCGGCGACCGGCGCCGGCCGAAGTCCCGCCAGCCGGCGCGCGGCGCGGGAGAACAGAAGCGCCAGCAGCCCCGCCAGTGCGGCTTCGGCCAAGGCGACGCCTGTCAACACGTACGCCGCCCGATACCCGCTACCCCCGATGAAATGGCCGATGTAGAGGCCATGAAAGACGCCGAGCACGCCCACCACCAGCCAGCGCTGGCCCGCTTCCGGCAGCAGCAGGATCTCCACGGCCAGATAGGCGATCGTGAGCGCGGAAGCGGCCTCGACGAAGCGCGGCGCCGGCTGCAAGCCGCTGACCGGGAGCAGAAGAGCCGAGGCGCACTCGCCGATCAGAAACGATCCTAACAGCAGCAGCAGCTCGCGCCTCGAGCGGGCCGCCAGCACCAGCGCGGCCAGAAACAACAGCGGGGCGGCCGCGCCGGCGACGCGCATGGCGCCGGCCACCGTCTGCTCGAGCGCGATCTCGAGCGCCGTCGGCGGCACAAAGTCGATCTCGGCCTCGCGCGTGGCCAGGTCGAAGATCTTCTGGTCGCTGGTCTCCCCCCGGCGCGCCCGCAGAATGTGGATATGGTTGGGGACCGTGGCCGCGTAATAGGTGCACTTCACCGTGAGCTCTTCCACCGGTTTGGGAAACTCGTAGCCGGCCTGACAGACGAAAGCGCCGTCGGCGAACTCCTCGCGGCAGCGTCGCTCCAGCAGCCGCCCGGGCGCGCCGCCGCTCGTAAGGCTGAACTGCTCAAACAGCGCGGCCTCGGGACTGTTGACGTACTCGACCTCGTAGAGGGGCATCCGCAACTCGTAGCGCACGCGGTTGCTTTCGACTTCCAGCTCGCCGGTGCTGATGCTGAGCATGTGCGCGGCGAGCGGCAGCGGGGCTAGGAGCGACAACAGGCGGCGCATCGCGCGGCGGCTCACTCCCGCGTGATTTGGACCTTGCGCCGGCTCACCGTCGCTTCGCCGGACGGCGGCCGCGCCGTGGCGGTCAGCAGGGCGGGCCCGGTGGCGGCCTCGGGCACGCGAAGCCGGACGGGCAGAGTCTGCTGGCCCAGGGGCGCTAGCGAGAACGGGGCGCGCCGCGCGGCGAGCTCGCCCCGGCCTTCGGCCTCGAGCGCCTGCGTGAGTTCGCCGGAGACCGGGGCATCCTCGTCGTTGCTCAGCATGACGGCGAAATCGCGCTCGGCGCCCGCCCCGAGCGACGGCTGCCAGAAATTCAAATATACGCCGAGCGGTTTGAAGGCCTCGCCGACCCAGCGAGCAAAGCGCGGTTCGAGCTCGAGCTGCGCGACGTCGCGCCAGTGATCCGAAGTGAATGCGCCCGGGAAGCTGGCCGTCAGGTAGACGAAATGGAGCACGCCCGCGTAGTTGCGGTGGGCGCGCCAGTACTCGGTCAAGCCGGCCAGGTAGTAGGCGTCGGCCTCGAAGCGCTCCTCGGCGCTCGCATTCGGACCGACGAGCTGCTCGTAAACTTTACCGGTCAGCTCCGTCGGCGTCCCGTCGCGGTTCAGCCAGAGCCAGCCGTACTCGTTGAGGATCAGGGCGTGCGCGGTGGGCGTGGCGGTGTTG
>JBBIMZ010000311.1:1918-2740 GCA_037444135.1 Solibacteraceae bacterium | reverse complement strand
GAGAACAGGTACGGGTGGTCCTCGACGGGATCATCGGGACCGGCCGGGAGGTTGTAGCCGTTCTCCCACGGCCGGCCCGAAAGATCCAACTGGCGCACCGTCGGAATGATGCGCTCGGCGAAAACCGGCGCGATGGTCTCGTTGCTCGCGTCCCAGATGACCACGCTCGGATGATTCCAGTTGTCGCGCAGCCATTCGCTGTACTGGCGGATCATCTCGTCGGTGTCCCACTCCTGGTGGTATCCGTCGCGGCCGGTCCAAACAAAGAATTCGTTCTGGATGAGCAGGCCGGCTTCGTCGGCGATGTCGAGCCACTTGTCGGGCGCCGGACCGATGCAGAACCGGAAGCTGTTCCAGTGCATCCGCTTTGGGATGTCCGCCAGGAGCTTGCGGACCCACTCCTCACGCCACGGCAGGTCTCCGCATGCCGGATCTTCGAAGAAGCGGTGCAGGGTGATGTTCGAGCCGCGGAGGAAATATACCCGGCCGTTGAGATACGCGCGGCGTGTCGCCGTGTCGAAGCGGAACTCGCGCAGGCCGAAGCGTGTCGTCACCTGGTCGCCGTCGGTCGAGGTCTCGACGGCGTAGAGAAACGGACGTTCGGGAGACCAGAGCTGCCCGCCGGGAATCGGGATGCGGCGCAGGCGGATCATCTCGGCGCCCGCATCGATCCGGAGGCGTTCGAGCGGCGCGCGCGCCGCTTCCCGGCGGCTGTTCCACTCGAGGACGCGGTGAGTGAGGGCGAAGCTGCGCGCCGGGCCGTAGTTGCGGATCCTCACCTGCACGGTGATCTCCGGCGGGTCGATCCGGGGCGCCACCTGC
>JBBIMZ010000311.1:0-1847 GCA_037444135.1 Solibacteraceae bacterium | reverse complement strand
CGTCCATTTCGTCTTCTCGAAGTCCGTCCCGGCCGGCGCCCACTCGGGCAGCGCTCCCGGATGCGCACCGACGCGGACCACCAGGATGTTGTCCCGATCCCAGCGGATCGCCCGCGTGACGTCGAAGAGGCCCGCAGTGAAGCAGCCGAGATGTTCGCCGATCTTTTCGCCGTTCACCCAGA
Organism: Solibacteraceae bacterium; assembly: GCA_037444135.1. Classification (GTDB taxonomy): domain Bacteria; phylum Acidobacteriota; class Terriglobia; order Bryobacterales; family Bryobacteraceae; genus CALKXJ01. Next base: position 1,665 of record JBBIMZ010000311.1, on the reverse strand, counting down.
CGGCTGTGCCGAACTGGGCCTTGTTGATGCGCAGGATGGCGACCTGGCGGCGCTCGGGCGGACGGAACGAACGGCGATACCAGAACCAGGTGCGGTTCTGGCGCGGAATGCCGGTCCGCCGGGTGCGTTCGGAGGCCGGAAGCTGGCCGCGCCGGATGCGGTTCTCGATCAGCTCGCGGCTGTCGAAGCGGTCGACGTCCGGAAACGGCGGCCGCGCCAGATTCGCCAGGCCCGGCACCGGCACGCGGCGCTCGAAGGCAGCCGGCATCCGGTCCTCCGTGCTGTCGGCGATCTCCCATTCCCCGTCCAGGCTCAGGGTCAGACGCCCGGCCGCAACGCTGGCGGCTGGCAACAGCAGAAGCAAAGCCAGAACAGACCACGGCATGATGATGCTCAGTGTACCTCGACTGGTCCCCCGCCGAGCCTGTACACTAAGGATTTGCACGGCTCCCGGCGGAGGCAGACGTGACTCCTTTCTTGAAGCTACGGCGCGAGGGGCGGGTGCTCCGACTCACGTTGAACCGGCCCGAGAAGCGCAACGCCCTTCGCGTGGACGACTGCCGCCACCTGGTCACGGCGCTCTATGACGCCGAGTCGGACCCGAGCGTCGGCGCCATCCTGCTCGACGCCGCCGGGCCGGTCTTTTGCTCCGGCATGGACCTGACCGAATCGCTGCGCGAGGACGCGCCGGAGCGGGCGGCGATTCATGATGAGCTGTTCACGATCGGCGGGCGCCTGCTCAAGCCGCTGATCGCCGCCGTCCAGGGGAAAGCGCTGGCCGGCGGGCTCGGCCTGGTCACCAACGCGCACATCGCCGTGGCCACCGAGGATGCCGGCTTCGGTCTGACCGAGATCCGGATTGCTCTGTGGCCGTTCATCGTCTACCGGTCGGTGGCGCAGGCCGTCGGCGAGCGGCGGGCGCTCGAGCTGAGCCTGACCGGGCGGATCGTCGGCGCCCAGGAGGCGCTCGCTTGGGGGCTGGTCCACCACGTCGTGCCGCCCGGTGAGCTTCACGAGCGCGCGCTGGCCATCGCCGCCCTGGTGGCCCGCTTCAGCCCGGAGGCGCTTCGCCGCGGCCTTGATTACGCCCACCAGATTCGCAGCCTTCCCCAGAAGGAGGCGATGGAGCTGGCCGACACGATGCGGCGCCGGATGTTCCGCAGCGCGGACTTCGCCGAAGGCGTCCGGGCCTTTTTCGAGAAGCGGGAGCCCGAGTGGCCGTCGCTCAAGCCGCAGCATTCCGGGGAGGAGGTGTGAACTTGTTTCGCAGCGGGTTGCCGGTCGCCGTCGTGCTCGCAGGGCTGGCGGCAGGGGCCGAGCTCCCCACCGCCTGGACGCCCGACGTGATGATGCAGGTTCAAACCATCGGCGCCGTGATCCCGTCCCCGGACGGCGCTCTGGTCGCCTATACGCAGTCGCGGGCGGTCATCGAAGCCGAAAAGAGTGAGCAGCTCACCCATATCTGGCTGGCTCGCGCGGACGGCTCCCGGCGCTTCCAGCTCACCCAGGGAGAGAAGAGCTGCGCTTCGCCCGCCTTCTCCCCGGACGGCGCCTGGGTCTACTTTCTGTCGGAGCGGACCGGCAAGCCGAACTTGTTCCGGATCCGCGTCGACGGGGGAGAAGCCGAGCGGCTGACGGATTGGAAAGGCTCGCTCGGAGCTTTCC
>JBBIMZ010000310.1:3504-5159 GCA_037444135.1 Solibacteraceae bacterium | reverse complement strand
GCTGGCCGGCTTTTGGGAGTTGCAGATCGGCAATCCCGACTTTTATTCCGAGCGCGCCGAACGCAACCGGATTAAGGCGCTCCCCATATTGGCGCCGCGGGGCAAAATTCTGGACCGCGACGGCCGCGTGATTGTGGACAACCACGCCTCCTACAGTCTGATCCTGTCGCGGGAGAATCTGAAGCCGGAACACATCCGGGCGATCGCCGAGGGGCTGAACCTGGACGCCGGGGAGCTGGAGGCGCGCGTGCGCCGTTTCGAACGGACGCGGCGCTACAAATCGCGCCCCGCCTATCAGCCCATCATCATCAAGGAGGAGTTGACGCCGGGAGAGCTGGCCTTTGTCGAGGCTCACCGCAACCGCGACGATTTTCCCGAGATGGAGCTGATTCACGCACACCGGCGGCTGTACCCGAGAGACGGTCTGGCCGCGCACGTGGTGGGCTATATCGGCGAGGTGAGCGAGGCGGAACTGAACACCTTGGAGTTTGCCAGCTACCACCAGGGGGACGTGATCGGCAAGGCGGGCGTCGAGCGCTATTACAACCGCACGTTGATGGGCGTGGACGGCCAGCGGCGCGTCGTGGTCGACAATCTCGGCCGCGAGCGCCAGCTGATCGGCATCCAGGAGGCGACGCCGGGCCAGGATCTGCAATTGACGCTCGATCTGGATCTGCAGGTCGTCGCTGAATTAGCCATGGAGGGCCGCCGCGGCGCCGTCGTGGCGCTCGATCCTCGAAACGGCGAGGTGCTCGCCATGGTCAGCCGCCCGGCCTTCGACCCGAACAAGTTTGCCGGACGCATCCGCAGCGGCGACTGGCGGGCGCTGATCGAAGACCCGGAGCGGCCGCTGCTCAACCGGGCGATCCAGGCGCAGCTGGCGCCTGGATCGACGTTCAAGCCCATCGTTGCGCTGGCGGGACTCGAATCCGGCGCCATCGATTCGGATTTCACGGTGCATTGCCCGGGCGGCGCCACCTTCTACGGCCGCTACTTCAAGTGCCACCTGCGCGGCGGCCACGGCGCCGTGAGCCTCTACCGCGGGCTGGTGCAGTCCTGCGACGTCTACTTCTACAACGTGGGAAACCGGCTCGGGATCGACAAGATCGCCGAATACGCCGAACTGGTCGGCTTCGGCAGGAAGACGGGCATCGACCTGCCGCACGAGGCTGCCGGCCTGGTGCCTTCGAGCGCGTGGAAGATCCGCAACTTCCGCCAGAAGTGGTACGCCGGCGAGACCATCTCGGTCGCGATCGGCCAGGGCGCGCTGACCGTTACGCCCCTGCAACTGGCCTACGCCATCGGTGGCATCGCCATGGGGGGTGTCTGGTACACCCCGCACCTGTTGAAACAGGGCCGGCCCCCTGCGCCGCGCGTGGCCCGCTTCGACGTCAGCCACGCCGTCGAAATCGTGAACGCCCTCTACGGCGTGGTCAACGACGGCGGCACCGGGACGCGCGCTCGAATCCCGGGCATCGAGGTCTGCGGCAAGACCGGGACTTCACAGCTGGCCTCCAACGCCGTCCTCAAGTCGGCCAAACTCTCCGAGACGCTTAAAGACAACGCCTGGTTTGTCGGTTTTGCGCCCCGCGAGACGCCGGAGATTGTCGTCGTTGCGTTGTTTGAGGGCGGCCAACACGGCTACATGGCGGCGC
>JBBIMZ010000310.1:0-3442 GCA_037444135.1 Solibacteraceae bacterium | reverse complement strand
AGACGCCGCTTCTGGCGGCGTTCAGGCCGCCGGCGCCGCGCGGCGCCGGTCGGGCCGCCCCCGGCGAGTGAGATGGCTCGTTACCGTTCGGCGCGCGATCTGGATTGGCCGCTTGTGGCGCTGGCTCTCATTCTGTGCGCGCTCGGCGTCGTCCAGATCTTCAGCGCGACCTATGAGTCGGAATTCTCTCAGGCCTGGTGGAAGCAGCTCGTCTGGGTGGTGCTGGGCCTGCTGGCGATGTGGATCTTCGCCTCGGTCGATTATCATCATCTGCTCGATCGCGTCCCGGCGCTGTACGCAACTTCGCTGCTGCTGCTCGTCGGCGTGCTGCTGTTCGGCGCGCAAATCTTCGGCTCGCGCCGCTGGATCCCGATCTATGGGGGGCTGCGCCTTCAGGTCTCCGAATTCGTGAAGTTGGTGATAATATTGCTAGTAGCGCGCTGTTTGGCGGAATGGAAGAGCGAGCAAATCGAAGTCCGCAGCTTGCTGCGGCTGGCGGCGCTGGTGTTGGCGCCGACGGCGCTGGTTATCAAGCAGCCGGATTTGGGTACCTCGCTGACCTACTTGGCGATCCTGGTCACCGGCTTGTTTCTGGCCGGCTTGTCCTGGCGCTACTGGTTGGGCTTTGGCTTGCTCGCGCTGGTGCTGCTGCCCGCCGGATGGACGTTTCTCAGAGACTATCAAAAGGACAGGATCTATTCGTTCCTGAACCCGGGCCGCGATCCCCGCGGCGCCGGCTATCAGGTGATCCAGTCGAAAATCGCCGTCGGGGCCGGCGGCCTCTGGGGTCAGGGGACCACTCAGGGATCCCAGACCCAATTGCGGTTTCTTCCGGTCCCGCATACGGATTTTATCTTCTCCGCATTCGGAGAAGAACACGGTTTTGTGGGAGTCGTCGTCGCCCTGGGCCTGTATTTCCTGTTGCTGATGCAGGTGGTGCACAATGCCCAGACGGCGCCGGACCGCGCCGGAATGTATCTGTGCATGGGCGTCGCCGGCCTGCTGTTGTTCCAGATCCTGGTCAACGTCGGCATGGTGGTGGGGCGCATGCCCGTCACCGGACTGCCGCTGCCGTTCATGAGCTACGGCGGCTCGAACACAATTTCGGTATTTGCCATGCTGGGGATGGTGAACAACGTCCGACTCCAGCGATTTGGAAACTGAAGCGACTGAAGGTGGCTCCGTCAGGATATCAGAGCACACGGGTTTTGGGTTCGATTGCTGACCGGGTCATTCCGCTGCCAGAGGATGCGCGGACCGGGGGCGTCGTGGCGCCCGCCGGAGACCCCAACAAGTTCTTTCGAGCGGCCTTCCGACTCCGGTAGGTTGACGGGCCCGGGTTGCGAGCGGAAAGATCTCCCCGCGGCCGGCAATCCCGGAGCAGAGGCTGTCGCGTTGCGCCCCCGAAGCTTTGATCCCTTCGCAGCCTTCGCTCCAGTGCTTCCGGACAGCAGTGACGCCGCCCGGCGGCGTCGCGGTAGTCAGGGCGGCTTTGCCGCTCACGGAGAGAAGTCTGATGAACAAGGAAATGATTGTTTCCTCCAACCGCCACGAGACCCGAGTGGCGATCCTGGAAGACGAACAACTCGTGGAACTCTACTTCCAGCGGGCCAATGAGTACTCGCTGGTCGGCAGCATTCATAAAGGGCGGGTCACCCGGGTGCTGCCCGGAATGCAATCGGCTTTCGTCGATATCGGGCTCGAGCGGGACGCGTTCCTCTATGTCTCGGATTTCTTCGAGGAGAGCGACGAATACGAACCGGCCGCCCCCGAGGAGAAGCCGGTTCGAAAGGAGAGCGCTGCACCGGCGCCCCCGGCGCGGGAGCGTCTGGCGGCGCCCGCTGCGGCCGAGCGCCCGGCCAAGGAGGAGCCGGACTTGCGCGACCGTAAGGGCAGGCGTTCCCGGCGCCGGCGCAGTCGGGGTCGCGGCTTGCCGGAATCCAAGTATGCCGAAGTCGAGGCCCGTCCCGCAGCGGCCGCTTCCGCCACCGCGCCGCGCCCGGCGGCGGAAGCGCCGGGTGAGGAGTTCCCCCTGCTCCCCGGCGAATCCCTGGCCAAGTATCGCCGCCGCCCGGCCTCGTTCTCCTGGCCGGCTCCGCTCGAACCGGAAGACGAGGAAGCTGCCCGGGCGCTAGGCGAGGAACCGGAGGGGGAAGAACCGGCAGAGGCGGAAACGGAGGAAGCCGGACCGTCCGCTGCGGCGGAAGGCTCCGGCGCCGTTTCCGAAGCAGGCGCCGGCGCAGAAGGTGAGCCGGACGAGCCGGAGGCGGCCCCGCCCGAGCCGGCTCTCCAGGAGAGCGCGGAAGAGCCGCCTCATGGCGCTGAAGTTGCGCCGGAGAGTGAGGAACCCGGCCGGCTCCTCGAACCGGCTGCCGAGGAGCGGTTGTTGGGCGATGCGGAAGCCGCTGAGGAAGTAGCCGCGCCCCCGGAAGCCGAGCCGGCTGAAGGCGCCGGGGCTTTCGAGGCCGCCGAAGAATCGGAGAGCCTTGAAAAAGCCCCCTCCGAGCCGGCCCTGGCGCGGCCCCTCACCGCCGAGGTGCGCGAGCTCGAACCCCGGTATCTCCACCGTCCGGCGCGGCGCGACCGGCGGCGCGGCCGCCCCGAAGCCGTAGCGCCGCGGGGGGAACGCGAGGAGCCGGCCGCCGCTACGGTTCCGGCGAAAGCGGAAGCCGCGGCCCCGCGGGAGAAGCCGCCGCTGCCTTCGATCACGGATCTGCTCAAAGAGGGTCAGGAGATCATCGTTCAGGTCGCCAAGGAGCCGCTCGGGCAGAAGGGGGCGCGCATCACCAGCCACATTGCGCTGCCCGGCCGCTACGTCGTATATATGCCCACGGTCGACCACATCGGCGTTTCGCGCAAGATCGCCAGCGAGGAGGAGCGGCAGCGCCTGCGGCGCATCTTGCAGACGCACCGCACGGGCATCCCCGGCGGCTTCATCATGCGGACGGCCGGCGAGGGCAAGCGCGAGGAGGAAATCGCCGCCGACGTGAACTTCCTCTTCAACCTCTGGCTGGAGATCCGCAAGAAGGCGGAAAAGAAGGCGGCGCCGGCTCTGCTGCACCACGATCTCCAGGTGGTCGAGCGCGTTTTGCGCGATCAGGTGACCTCGGACTTCAAGACGATCTGGGTGGACAGCGAGGACGCCTATGAGAGCATCGTGCAGTTCCTCCAGCGCTTCCAGCCCAGCCTGATGCCGCGCGTGCGCCTGTACACGCGTCCGGAGCCGATCTTCGAAGCCTTCAACATCACGGCCGAGCTGGAGAAGGCGCTCCGTCCCAAAGTCTGGCTCAAGTCCGGCGGCTACATCGTCATCAACCAGACCGAGGCGCTGGTGGCCATCGACATCAACACGGGCAAGTTCGTCGGCGGCAAGTCCAACCGGCTCGAAGACACGATCGTCAAGACCAACCTCGAGGCGGTCAAGGAGATCGTCCGGCAGATC
>JBBIMZ010000309.1:0-5186 GCA_037444135.1 Solibacteraceae bacterium | reverse complement strand
GTGCACTTCCTCGCTTCCGACTGGATGCGCGGCCGCCTGACCGGCTCGTCGGAAGCCGCGCTCGCCGCCAGCTACATCGAGTCCCGCTTCCGCCGGCTCGGACTCGAGCCGCTTGGTCCGGAGGGCGCTTTTCTGCAAGCCTTCACCCTCTATTGGGCCGCACTGGCCGAATCGAACCGGCTGCGATTGCGCTTCGGCGGCGGCCTGGAGCGCGAGGCGCGCCTGCTCGAGGATTTCGCTCCCTCGCTTTTCGCCGCCGACGCCCGCGTTCGCGGTCAGGCATGCTTCGCCGGCTACGGCATCGAAGCTCCCGAGCTCGGCTGGAACGACCTGAACGGCGACGTCGCCGGTCGCATCCTGCTCGTGATCGACGGCGAGCCGGGCGCGGAGGATCCCAAGAGCCCCTTCGACGGCCTCGTCACGTCGATCCACGCCGACGGGCTTCGCAAGATTTTCAACGCGCAGCGCCGCGGCGCCACGGGCATCCTGTTCGTCGATCCGAGCCAGCAGGAGCAGGCCGTCGACCGCTTTCCCGGTCAGGCGCGCAGCCACTGGCCCGCCGAGCCGCCCCGCATTAAACGCTACGCGCTTATGGCGCAGACGCGCGGCGTGCGCATCCCGGCGGCCTCCATCTCGCCCGCGCTCGCGCAGACGCTCGCCGGCGACCGGAAGCTGTCCGAGCTGGTCGCTCAGGCGCAGCGGGGCAGCTTCCATCCGCTCCCGCTGGCGGACGTCGAGGTGGAACTCGAGACGCATCTGCGGCGGCACTACCTGGACGACCACAACGTCATTGCTGCCGTCCGGGGCGCCGATCCGGAGCTCAAGAGCGAGGCTGTCATCCTCTCGGCGCACTACGATCACAACGGCGCCGATTCGAGCGGCGTCTTCAACGGCGCCGACGACAACGCCTCCGGCGTCGCCGGGCTCATCGAGATTGCCGAGGCCTACGCGCTGGCCGTTCGCAACAACCAGCGCCCGCGGCGCACCGTGATCTTCGCCGCCTGGGGCTCGGAGGAGCGCTGCTGCGGGCCGCTGCTCGGCGCCTGGGCCTGGACGCTCCATCCTTGGTGGCCGCTTGAGAAGACCGCCGCCGTTTTGAACATGGACATGATCGGTCGCTCCGAGGAGGTCCCGGAGGGCGGCGGAAGCAAGTTTCGCGGCCTCGCCGTGCAGACAGCCGCCTCCAACGCCAACGCCGTCAACCTCATCGGAACCAGCTTCAGCCCCGACCTCAGGGAAGCGGCCCGCGCCGCCAACCGCGACTTCGATCTGGAGCTCAAGTTCCGCTACGACAACAACCGCTCGAACCTGCTCCGGCGCAGCGACCACTGGCCCTTCCTCCAGAGCGGCGTCCCGGCGCTGTTCATCCATACCGGACTTCACCCGGACTACCACACCATCTACGACCGCCCTGAGAAGATCGACTATGCCAAAATGACGCGCATCACGCGGCTGGTCTATCAGCTCAGTTGGAATCTCGCCCGGCAACCGGCGCGGCCCCGGTTCCTGCGGCCGCGCCCGATCCCCGATCCCGACTGAGAGGCCTCGCATGCGGCTGGCGGCGGCTTTGGCGGCGATTGCGGCGGCGTTCTCACTGCCGGCCAGGACGGCTCAGACAGCGGCGTTCCTCGCCGACGACTCTCTGCGCGCGCCCGCGCGCTACGGGCTGGCCCGGCTCGAGCAGGCGCTTCAGGATCGGGGCGTCGCACCGGCGCCGCCGGCCAAAGCTGACTGGCTCGTATTCGCCGGCCTGGCGCCGGCGCGCGGCCCGGCGGCTGAAGCGCTGCTCCGCAATCGCGTCCCGCTGCCGGAAGGTCCCGAGGCGTTCGTGATTCAGCGGGACCGGGCCGGGAACAAGCCGGCGCTCATTCTATGCGGCGCCGACGCCCGCGGCCTCATGTATGCCGCTTTGGAAGTGGCGAGGAGGGTATCCTGGCGCGCCTCATCGGCGGATGTGTTCTCCGAAGTCCGCGACGTCCGCCAGGCCCCCTTCATCCGGGAACGCGCCGTCTCCATCTACACCATGCACCGCGGCTATTTCGAAAGCCGCCTCTATGACGAGCGCTACTGGCGGCGGTACTTCGACCTGCTCGCCGAGAACCGGATCAACAGCTTCGTGGTGATCTTTGGTTACGAGAACGGCGGCTTTCTGGCGCCGCCCTACCCCTACTTCTTTGATCTCGACGCGTTTCCTCAAGTGAGGCTGACCGGCATCACCGCGGCGCAGCAGCAACGCAACGTCGCCGCCTTCCGGCGGATGATCGAACTGGCGCACGAGCGGGGGATCGACTTCACGGCCGCCATCTGGGACCATATCTACCGCGGAGGCGTGCAGGCCGGCGGCATTCCGGGCGCTTCCGAACTCGCAGGCAAGGAGGTTCCCAATCTAGTCTCCGGCCTCACCGGTGAGAACCTGGCGCCCTACACCAAGGCGGCCCTGGAGAAATTCCTCGCCCTTTTTCCCGACCTTGACCGAATTCAGTTCCGCATGCACACCGAGTCGGGACTCGCTGCGGGCGAGATGCAGGGCTTCTGGCACGAAGTCTTCTCGCTGCTGCGGCGGTTGCGCCCCGGACTGCGCGTGGATCTCCGCGCCAAGGACTTGCCCGACGCCATCATTGACGATGCTCTGGCGCAGGGCCTTCCGGTGCGCGTGACCACAAAGTTCTGGATGGAGCAGATGGGCCTGCCGTTCCATCCCACGCACATCAACGTCGAGAACCAGCATGACCGCCGGCACGGCTACGCCGACCTTTTGCGCTACCCGAAGCGCTACCAGGTCCACTGGCGCCTGTGGAACGGCGGGGCCACGCGCCTGTTGCTCTGGGGCGATCCGGACTACGTCCGCACGTTTGCCCGGAGCGCGCGGCTGTACGGGGGCGACAGCTACGAAGTCAACGAAATGCTGGCGACCAAAATGCTCGGCGAGCCGCACGAGGCACCGCCGCGCGAGATCTTGGACCCCCGCTACCGTTATTACGAATACGAATTCGAGCGCTACTGGCACTTCTATCAGGTCTGGGGGCTCGTCGGCTACGACCCGGAAACGCCCGCCGAGATCTGGGAGCACGACTTCACGCGCCGCTCCGGCGAGGCGGGCGCGCACCTGATGGTGGGCCTTCACCTGGCCAGCCGCGTCGTGCCTCGCATCGTCGCCGCCGGCTACCGCTACCAGCTCTTTCCGACCACGCGCGGCTGGGCGGAGATGATGCGCATCGGCGACCTCGAAGAGTACGCCCGCGGAGAAAGCAGCGACATCCAGCAGTTCTTGAGCCCGCTCGACGAAGCCCGGCGGCGTCTCGACGGCGGCGAGACCGCGCAGCGCCGGCCCGAGGAGACCAGCCGCTGGTTCGAGGACACCGCCGCCCGGATTCTCGCCGAGGTCACCCAGGCGGAACGACTCGCGGCCCGGCGCAGCAACGAGTTCGTCTCGACGGTCGCCGATCTGAAGATCCTGGCGCACCTGGCGCGCTATCACGCGGCGCGGCTGCGCGCGGCCGTCTCCTACAATCTGTACCGCCTCAGCGGCGACCTGTTCGCCTTCGACGACGCGCTGGTTCTGGAGCGGCAGGCGGTGAACGCTTGGGAGGATCTGGTCGGCGCCGCCGGGGACGTCTATCGCGACGATCTGGCTTTCGGCGTTCACCGGGTGGGATTCCCGCGCCACTGGCGGGAAGAGCTGGCCGCGTTGAAGCGCGCCTTGGCGCGGCTCGAGGTCCAGCGCCGCCAGGCGAGCCGGCCCTGGACGGGGGCCGCGGCGCCCCGCATCCTGCACGTGCCTGTCGCGCGCGTCCGGCCAAGCGAGCCGCTCCTGGTCCGCGCCACGATCGCCTCGGACAGCGAACCGGCATCGGTGCGCGTCTCGGCGGCCGGCGGCGCTCCGATCCCGATGCGCCGGATCGAGCCCGGCATGTATGCGGCCCAAGTCGCCCTCGGCGGCGTTGCACGTCGCGTCCCGTACGAGATCGAAGCCGCCGGCGCCGGCGGCGCCCGCTCGCTCTTTCGCGGCGAGGTCTTCGTGACCGAAGACGAATCGCCTCCGCAGGTGCGCCTCCAGGCCGCCGGCCTGGCCCGGCCCGGCGAACCCTTGACCGTGAGCGCCGCGGTCTCGGATCCTTCCGGCGTCAAGTGGGTGCGCCTGCGCTACCGGCACGTCACCCAACTGGAGGACTATCGCGCCGCCGAGATGAAATTCGATGCCGCCGCCGGGCGCTGGGTGGCCGCCATCCCCGGCGACTTCATCGTTCCCCAGTGGGATCTGATGTATTTCGTCGAAGCGTTGGATCAGGCGGGCAACGGACGGAGCTATCCCGATCTCGAAACGGACATTCCCTACGTGGTCGTGCCCGTCGAGCGGACGGCTGTACAATGAATCGAACGGAGTGCGGCATGAAAGCGAACTGGTTGAACAAGCTGAGCCGGCGGAGTCTGATCCGGTCCGGCGGATTGTCGGCGGTGGCGGGATTGGCAGGCGGCGTGCCCGCGGCGGCTGCTCCCGCCCGAACCGAACCCCCGCCCGACGTCTATACGCGGTTGGGCGTCAAGCCGTTCATCAATTGCACGGCCACGTACACGATCAACGGCGGCTCGCGCCTGCTGCCGGAAGTCATCGAGGCGGTCGAGCAGGCTTCTTACTACCACGTCAACCTCGACGAACTCATGGAGGCGGCCGGCAAGCGTCTGGCGGAGTTGCTGCGCGTCGAATGGGCGATCGTGACTTCGGGCGCGGCCGCCGCCCTGACGCACGCCACGGCCGCCTGCGTGGCCGGAACCGACCCTGAGAAGATGAAGCGCCTGCCCGACCTCACGGGCCTGAAGAACGAAGTCGTCATTCCCCGTTCGTCGCAGAACCAGTACTTCCATGCCATCCGCGCCGTCGGCGTCAAGATGGTCGAAGTCGATTCGGCCGAGCAGTTGCGGGCTGCGCTAGGGCCGCGCACGGCGATGGCGATCGTGCTGGCCACCACCTCCTGGGGCTCCCCCAGGGCCCAGGTCAGGACAGGCAGGCCCAGTATCGCCAGCAAGGCGACCAGCGGGCCGGCGCCCAGCAAGGACCCGATGACGAAAACCACCCCCAGAGCGAGGGCCTCCCTCCAGGCCACGACTAAGAGGGTGGCGATGCTGGTCCCCAGGCCGCGTCCACCCTGGAAACGCAGGAAGATGGACCAGTTGTGGCCGACGGTGGC
>JBBIMZ010000308.1:0-5209 GCA_037444135.1 Solibacteraceae bacterium | reverse complement strand
CAGCCCATCCGTGAGCAGAGGCCGTGGCAATTGGGCTTCCAAACCAACGGTCTGGCGTACGCCGGGGCCGTCCCGCGGCGGAGACTGGGGCAGGGAGCCGAACAGAAACGTAGTTGAGCCGGAATGTTTTTTTCGCACAACTTGTGAGTATAGCGGGATTGATCGGCGGAATGAGCTGCAAACTTGAGGCGCCGGGCCCCAAAATGGCGGGCTGTCGGGTGGCGGGCCCGATTGACTTCAGGCGCCCCGGCGCGGTATGAATCGTAGTAGCGAAGTTGGAGCGGCGCGGTAGCCAAGTGGTAAGGCAGAGGTCTGCAAAACCTTTATTCGCGGGTTCGATTCCCGCCCGCGCCTCCACCGCCGCCGCGTAGAACGCGCATGCCTTACGAAGCGGCGCCCCCGGTTGCCCTCCTGCTCGATATGGACGGCGTGCTACTGCACTCGACGCCCGTCCACAACGAAGCCTGGCGCCGGTACCTGGAACGGCACGGGATCGCGCTTGATCTCGAGTCGATCGAGCGCGTCATGCTGGGCAAGCACAACGACGACATCGTCCGCGCCTTCTTCGGAAGCCATCTGACCGGCTCGGAAGTGGCTCAGCACGGCGCCGAGAAGGAGAGACTGTACCGCGAGCTGATGGGCCCGAGGCTGGAAGTCTCGCTCGTCACCGGGGTTCGGGATTTCCTCCGTCGCTACCGGCACGTTCCCATGGGGCTGGCGTCGAACGCCGAGCCGGAAAACGTGGAGTTCGTCCTGGAGCGGTCCGGCCTGCGCCCGTTTTTCCGCGCCGTGCTTAACGGCCACCAGGTTGAGCGGCCCAAGCCCGATCCGGAGATCTACCTGAAGCTGGCGCGCGAGCTCGGAACGGCGCCGGGGCACTGCATCGTGTTCGAGGACTCGGCGACGGGCGTGGAGGCGGCGCGCCGGGCCGGGGCACGCGTGGTCGGCCTCGCCACGACGACCGGGCGGTTGGACGGGGCTAGTCTGATCGTACGGGACTTCGAGGATCCGGCGCTCGAGTCGTGGCTCGCCGCCTCCGGCGTGCGTCCGGAGGGCTGAACGCGCTTCCGATACAATGAGAGCGATGGGACGTCTGGGGCTGTTTTGCGCGGTGCTGGCGGGCCTGCACTGTTTCGCTCAACAGTGGAAGGGACCGCGCCCGCCGAAGCCCGACGTGCCCTACTTGCTGCACGCCGACAATCTCGTCGAGACGGAAGTCGGCCAGGCCCGGATGGAGGAACGCAAGAAGGACACTATCCACGTCCTGGCCGGCGCCTCCTCGCCCGCGCGGACTCCCCTGGCCGAGCCGATCTTGCTGTTCCTGTCGCAGACCATCAAGCCGGAAAAGCTCGCCCTTTACAGGCTCGAGGTCAATCGCGGCCAGCGTGAGATCGCCTTTCCGAGCAACCCGAAGGATCTGATCCGCCGGGGGCCGCGGCCGATCCATCTCACTATCAAGCGCCTCGAGGAGAACCTGTACTGGATCGAAGCCAACGAGTATCTGGAGAACGGCCAGTACTGCCTCTCGCCGAGCGGCTCGCAGCAGGTGTTCTGCTTCGAAGTCTACTAGCGGTCTCCGGAGGGCGCGGCCGGATGCTACAATCCACTTATGTTCCAGGGACTTGAACACACGGCGATCGCCTCGCCCGATCCTGCGAAGCTGGCGCAATGGTACGTGGATGTTCTCGGCTGGAGGATCAACTACACCTACGCCGGCAACTACTTCGTCAAGGCGCCGAACGGCAGCATGCTTGAGATCATTCCGTCGGAGGGCGAGCGGGTCGAACTGACGATGAAGACCCCCGGAATCCGCCATCTGGCGGTCATTCCCGAGGACTTCGACGCCGCCTACGAGCGTCTGAAGGCGGCCGGCGTCAAGTTCTACACCGACGCGTTCGAGATCGAGGGCAACCGGCTGGTGTTCTTCGCCGACCTGGACGGCAACTTCCTCCACCTGATCGCCCGGCAAAACCCCCTTCCCTGAGCGGCTGCGCTGTTGCTGACCCACATCTTCAGGGCTTTCCGCTACCGTGATTTCCGCCTGATGTGGTTCGGCGCCTGCACCTCGAGTGTGGGCACGTGGATGCAGAAGCTGGCGCAGAGCTGGCTGGTGTTGCAGCTCTCGAACTCTCCTTTCATGCTGGGGCTGGACGCATTTCTCGGCGAGATTCCGATTTTCTTGTTCTCCTTGGTCGGAGGCGTCGTGGCCGACCGGATGGACCGGCGCACGCTGCTTCTGGGCGGCCAGATCCTCCAGATGAGTTGCGCCTTCACCCTGGCGGCGCTGTTCGCCTTCGACGTAGTGCGCGTCTGGCATATCCTCTGCCTTTCGTTCGTCGTCGGCCTGGCGCAGGCTTTCGGAGGCCCGGCGTATGCGGCGCTGATTCCGACGCTGGTCAAGCCGGACGACTTGCCGAACGCGATCGCCATGAATTCGATTCAATTCAATCTGGCGCGGGTCGTCGGTCCGGCGCTCGGCGGGCTGGCGCTGACCCGGCTGGGAGCGGCGTGGTGTTTCGCCCTGAACGGAGTTTCCTACCTGGCGGTGATCGCTTCGCTGCTGGCGCTGCGCATCCGGTTCCGGCCGGCGCGCGACGAAGCCTCGCTCGTCGAGAGCATGAAAGAGGGAATCGCCTTCGTCCGCGGGCAGACGGCGATGGTGTCGCTGATCGCGGTAGCTTTCTTGACCACAGTGCTGGCTGTGCCGGTGGTGGTCTTTCTGCCCGTTTTTGCGCGCGACGTGTTCCGCCAGGGACCGAACGTCTACACGCTGCTGCTGTCGGTGTCCGGGGCGGGCTCGATCGCCGGAGCGTTGCTGGTGGCCGCCTTCGGGCACGGCAGGAGGAAGGGTCTGAGCACGCTGGCGGGCTTGATCGTACTGGGAATCTCGATCGCCGCTTTCGCTCTGTCGAAGCATCTGGCGCTGAGCTGCCTGGTGTTGTTCGTCGCCGGCGCGGCGCTGATCGTAGTCTTCGCCATGGTGACCTCGCTGGTGCAGTTGATCACGCGCGACGAGATGCGCGGGCGCGTGATGAGCGTCTACAACGTCGCCTTTCGCGGCGGCATGCCGATCGGCAGCCTGCTCACCGGCTCGCTGGTGCCCGTGTTCACCGCTCCGGTCGTGCTGAGCGCCGCGGGATTGCTGCTGGCGGCGCTGGGCGTATACTTCATGCTGGGGCATCGCAAGATCGCCGCTTTGTGAACGCGATGGGATCCGACCGCGCGCGCGCCGCGCAGCTTGGGGTGGCCGCCGGCGTGGCGCTGCTGACGGCGCTGAGCTACCTGGTCTTCCCCGGGCATACCTACCTGCAACAGGACAGCCAGATTTACGTCGCGATTCTCGAGCATCTCTGGGATCCGTCCGTGCTGGCGGCCGATCCGGTGGCCACGCACCACCACGTCACCTTCACCCTCTACGACGAACTGGTTCTGGGGCTGCGGCGGCTGACCGGATTCGGCCTGGAGCCGCTGCTGGCGGCCGACCACCTCGCAACCCGGGCGGCGGGAATCCTCGGAGTGTACCTGCTCGGCGCCTCGCTCGGCCTCTCGCGGCGCCTGGCGCTCGCCGTCGCCGCCGTCTATGCGCTGGGCGCGAATGTCCCCGGACCGGAAGTTTTGACCATCGAGTACGAACCAAAGCCCCGGGCGTCGGCCGCGCCGCTGGTGTTGCTGGCTGCCGGATTGATCGCCCGGCGCCGCTATCTGGCCGGGGGAGTGGCCGGCTCGGTGGCGTTCCTTTACCACCCGCCGACGGTCTATCCGTTCTGGCTGGTTTATTTCGCGATGGAACTGTGGCCGGCCCGCCCCGAAGAGATGAAGCGGCGCATTGCCGGGATCGTCCCGCTGGCGCCGGCGATCGTCTTGCTGATGATCGCCTCGCGTTACCAGGCGGGCGGGCCGGAACCGCAGTCATTCTTCGGCACGATCGATCCGGAACTCGAACAGCTTCAAAAGATGCGCGCCGCCTACGCCTGGGTGTCGCTTTGGCCCGCCGCGCGCCTCGGCCATTACTTGGTGCTGTGGGCGATCACGCTGGCGGCCTTTCTCCGCCTCCGGGCGGCGATGCCGCCGGGTTTGCGGTTTTTCGCCGTCGGCCTTCCGGTGGCCGGTATGATGAGCTTACCCGCCACGTATCTGCTGCTGGACCGCTGCAAGTGGGTGCTGATGCCGAAAGCGCAGCCGGCCCGCGCGGTTCTCTTCGTCACGGTCATGGCGGTGATTCTGCCCGCAGCCGCCTGTTGCCGGGCCGGGCTGCGGCGGCGGTTCGGCGAGGCGTTCGGCTGGGGCGCGCTGGCGTTCTTGCCGGTGCTGGCCCCCAACGTGTTCGCCTTCTTGCCGCCCGCGGTTGGCGATCCGGTCACGGTGCGCCGTCTCGCGCTCCTCGTCGGCCTCGGCGCCCTGAAGGCCGCGGCAGCCTGGGCTGCGACCTGGAGGAACAAGGCGGGCTGGCCGGTCTGGAGCGCGGCGCTCCTGGGCCCGTTTTTCTTGATCCCGTGGGCCGGACAAGTGGTGAACTACCGCGAAGTGGAGACGCCGGAATTGGCCGAGCTGGCGCGGTGGGCCCGGCAGAGCACGCCGCGGGACGCCGTCTTCCTGTTCGCCGACGCCGGCCGCAGCCAGGAGCCGGGAATCTTTCGCGCCCGGGCTCTGCGCGCCGTCTATGTGGATTGGAAGGGGGGCGGGCAGGTGAACATGGTCAAGGCCTTCGGTCACGAGTGGTGGAAGCGCTGGCAGGAGACCATGGCGCCGCCCTTCGAGCCGGGGCGGCTCGGACTTCTGGCGCGGCTCGGTATAGACTATGTGGTTCTGCAACCGGCCAACCGGCTGCCCGGCAAGACCCCGGCCTTCGAAAACGCCCGGTTCCTCGCCTACCGCTTGGCGCCGGAGGAGAACGGAAGGAGGCTCTTGTGACCCTTTCGCGCAGATGGTTTCTGGAATCGCCCGCCGTGCTCGCCGCCGCCCAAGCCCTTCCCGTCCGGGGCGACGGCCCGGCCACGGCCAATTTCCATCCTGTGCCCCTCGAAGGCAACATCAGCAGCTTCGGCGCACTGGCCGGCGCCGGCGTCTCGGAGGCGATGGCGAAGGCGGCCTCCGAAGCGCCGGTGGGCGAGCTGGTCTGCTGGGGCATTCCCTTCCGGATCGGCCGGCCGGTTCTGCTCCGCGACCGGCCGGTCACGCAAGAAACCGCCGGGTTGAAGGCGCAGTGGCT
>JBBIMZ010000307.1:0-5211 GCA_037444135.1 Solibacteraceae bacterium | reverse complement strand
CTCGCGGCCGCCGAACCACGTGCCGTACGGGCCGTAGACGTTGTGGAACCGCGCGATGTAGGTCTCCAGCCCGCGTTCGGCCCAATACTCCTGGCAGAACATCTCCGAAATCAGCTTCTCCCAACCGTAGCCGCGTTCGGCCATCGCCGGGTAGGCGTCGGACTCCTTGAGCGGGCGCACGTTCGGGTCGCGCTGCAACTCGGTGTTGTAGGCGCAGGCCGACGAGGAGAAAAAGTAGCGCCGCACGCCGGCGCGCCAAGCCGCTTCGATCAGGTGCGTGTTGATCAGCACGCTCCGCAGGCACTCGACGCGGAAGTGCTCGATGAATCCCATTCCGCCCATGTCGGCGGCGAGGTTATACACTTCGGCGGCTCCCGCGACGGCCCGGATGGCATTGTCCTTCTCCGAGAGGTCCATCGACAGGCACTCGACGCCCGGGACGCGCTGGTACCATTGCGGCAGCGGCTTGCGGTCGATCGCCCGGATCCGCCGGTAGCCCAGCTCATGAAAGTAGCGCGTGAGCGCGCCGGCGATGAAGCCGCCCGCTCCGGTGATCACGATCAGATCGTCACGATCGAGTTTGCGGTCAATTTCGGTTTCCGGCATGGCCTTCTCCCAAATCCTAGCCGTCCGGGGCGGCATGCAGCAAGCCCTTACAATGGTGAGTGATGCGGCGCGCACTTCTGCTCGCCGGGGTCCTTCTCCTTCCTGCGGCCGCGCCGGCCGGTCCCGTCGAGGACGGCTTCGAGCATTTCTACAACCTCGAGTACGACGAGGCTCTGGCCGCCTTCCGCACAGCGATCGCCGCCGATCCGGCCAACCCGAGGATTTACAATCACGTCGCCCAGACCATCCTTTACCGGGAGCTGTTCCGCGTCGGCGCGCTCGAAAGCGAGCTGGTGTCGGGCTCGAACCCTTTCCTCCGCCGGCCCAAAGTCAACCCGACGCCGGAAGATCAAAGGCAGTTCGACGACGCCATTGCCGCGGCCATGTCGCTGGCGAACGAACGCCTCGCCGAACGCCCCGACGACACGCAGGCCCTCTACTCGCTGGGCGTCTCCTACGGGCTCCGGGCGAACTACAACTTTCTGATCCGGAAGGCGTGGATGGATGCGCTGCGTGACGCCACCACGGCGCGCAAGCTCCACGACCGCGTCGTCAAACTCGATCCCGGATTCACCGATGCCCGCCTCATCCCCGCCGTTCACGACTACGTCGTCGGCAGCCTGCCGCTGCACTGGAAGCTGCTCGGCTTCCTGGTCGGTTTCCGCGGCGACAAGCAACGCGGCATCGAAACGCTGGAGCTGATCGCCCGGCGCGGGACCTTCAACCGTGACGACGCCAAAATCCTGCTGTGCGCCATCTACCGGCGCGAGCGCCATCCCGAGAGGGCCGCCTCCGTGCTCGAGGAGCTCATTCCCCGCTACCCGCGCAACTATATCCTGCGGTTCGAACTTGTGCAGATGTACAGCGATCTCGGCCGGAAGGAGCAGGCCCTGGCGGTGCTGCGCGAGATGGAGCGGCTCAAACGGGCAGGCGCTCCCGGCTACGCGCGCCTCGCCTGGGAAAAGATCTGGTTTTCGCGCGGCACGCTGTTGTTCTGGTACCGGGACTTCGAACAGGCGCTCGAGGATTTCCACAAAGTGACGCAGCACCCGCAAGCGGTCGATCTGAACACCGAGGTGCTGGCGTGGCTCCGCCTGGGACAAACTTATGACCTAATCGGCAAGCGCCGGCAGGCCATCCAGGCCTATCAGCGTGCGATCCGCACGGCGCCGGAGTCGGACCGCGCCCGGGAGGCCCGGCGCTACCTGCGTTCCCCCTACCGCCGCGACGATGTCGGCTGATCAGGTCAGCGCGGCCAGGTATTGCCGGGCGGGGCTTTCTTCGGCCGAGTGCGCAAGAACGCGGAACTCGCCTTCGGCGCCCGCGGCGCGGTAGGCCTGCTCGGTCCAGTGGTAGGCGGCGCGCGCCGCCTGTACCGCAACCGGCCGCTTCATCGCGTCCACCGGCTCCAGCAACACGAGGCGGCGTCCGGCCACGGCCGCGGCCACCTGCGGCAGGTCGAAGTGGAGCAGCACGTCCCGGATAAATATGCCGGCGCCGTGGCGGTAGCGGTCGGTGCGGGCCAGTGTCCGGTAGGAGAGCAGCCCGCCATGGCAGACCGCGGCGCGGATGCGCTCGTCGAGCGCCGCAGCAAAGAGCGCCCACAGCGCACCCATCCCCTTGCCGATCATCTCGACGGCGCCGGCGGCGGCGTCGGCGCGGCTGAGGGCGTAATCGACGGTGCGCACGGCGTCCTGGACGCGCATGCCGAGCAGCGACTCGTCCATGAACCACGCCATGTAGGCAATGGCCGTCTCGACGTCGAACAGGTGGCGGAATGCAGCCGGTTCAGTAATCGAGGGCACATGAGGGGGCCGCGTCTCGCCGATTCCGCGCACGTCCGCGGCGACGATCAGCCTGCCTTCCCGGCACATTTGCTCGAGCGGGCCGAACTCCATTCCGTCGGCCTGCTTGCCGGCTTCGTGCAAGTAGACGACCGGCGGCGACGCCTGACGCCGCCGGCGGGGCACGAACACCCAGGCGGGGATATAGACGCCGGCTTCGGAGACAAACTCCAGCTTCTCGACCGCGTAGCCCTTGCGAGGCGTGACGGTGAGCTGCCGGATTCCGAGCGGCCCTTCGGGGCGCCGGAACCGCAAGAGCTTCGAGAGCCGCTCTTGCAAGGCGTCGCGGAAGGCGGCCAGCTCGGCGGCCGAACCCGGGGCCGGCCGGTCCGGCGGCAACGTCGCCTGCCGCCGGTGAATGATGGAGAAGATCGTCTGACCCTGCTGGGAATAGCGGACCGAACCGGTCGGGGTGCAATAAAGCGCCTCCGGCGGCTCCGGCTCGAACTCCGGCTCTTCGGCCGGACCGCGCCTCCCGTAAAACCAGCGGCAGAACCAATCCGTCGCCGCCAGGCGCAGCTTCACCGTCCAGGCGTGCGGATCGGCGGCTTCCTCGGTGGCGAACTTCTCGCCCGCGCCCGCCAGTTCGTAGCGCCGCCGGATATGCTCGGCGGCGAGATTGAACCGCGGCGTGTACTCCTCGATCAGCGCCAGCAGCGGCCGGGGAGCGATCGCCACGTGCAGATCGCACAGATCGATCCCGTAGAGAGCGGCGGGAAACAGATTCTGCTCGACGTCGGAAGGCCCCACCGGGCTACCGGGCGGGAAGCTCACGGGCCAGCGGTGGCCGGTGCCTCCTTCGTTGACGACGGCGCACCGGACGCGTTCATCGAGGGCGCTGATGAACAGCGTCAAAGTGCCGCCGCCGGAGTGGCCGGCGCAGCCGATGCGCTCCGGATCGACCTCCGGCCGGCTGAGCACGTAGTCGATCGCCCGCATGCCGTCCCCGATCCGGTAATGAGTGAGGTCTTCGCCCATCAGCAGCAAGACCTGTCCGGGCATCGAGTGCTCGTAGATGGCGCTCAGTTCGTTTTCCGTCTCGCCCGTATACGGGTTCCAGTACTGCCGCCGCTCGCCCTGCCCGACCGGATCGTAGGCGAACACGACGAAGCCGGCATGCACCAGATTCAGGTAGGCGAACTGGTAGTCCGGCTGCATGCGCGCCAGCGCGTAGTGCCCGCAGGGCGAGATGATTCCAGGCAGCCTGCCGCCGGGCGAGGCCGGAACGTACAGGTTGCCCGTCACCCAGAAGTCGGGCCGGCTCTCGAACATCACGTTTTCGATGTGATAGCCGCGGCGCTCGAGTCGGGCCACCGTCCGGGCCCGGACCGGCGCCGGTTCCGGAACACCGTGCACCATCTCGCGGACCTTCTCCCTCACAAACCGGTTGCGCCGCTCCAGCTCCGCCGGCGTGCGAATCGCCTCACGCTCGCGGTCCCATGTTTCGGCCAGCGCATTGAGCTTGCCGCCGATGAAAGCCAGCAGCATGTCCGGCGGCTCGGAGGCGTAGGAAGCCGCACGGGCACGCAGCGGAAGCGCACTCAAGCCCGCCGCCCGCGCGAGGAACGTGCGGCGGCCGAGCTTCCTTTCCGTGATGCAGGCGGCATTCATGGCGTGACCTTCGTTATCATAATCGAGTCCCGCCATGACCACGGCCACTCACCTGGAATGCTCGCTCTGCCGGAGGACTTTCGAGGCGGGCCGGGTGTTGAACCTCTGTCCCTGCGGCGGTCCCTTGCTCGTGCGCTACGACCTGGAGAAGGCGCGCAAGGGGTGGAACCGGGCCTGGATCCCGAACGGTCCGCCGACGATGTGGCGTTACCAGCCGGTGCTGCCGGTGCGGCGGCCGGAATCGATCGTCACGCTGGGCGAAGGCTTTACGCCGATGATTCACGCCCGGCGCCTCGGACGGCGGCTCGGCGCCGGCCGGCTCTGGATCAAGGACGAAGGCGTCAACCCTACGGGCACGTTCAAGGCGCGGGGCTTGGCGTGTGCGGTCTCCATGGCGGTCGAGCTGGGAATCCGCAAGCTGGCCATTCCTTCGGCGGGCAACGCGGCGAGCGCCATGGCCGCCTACGCCGCCGCGGCGGGCCTGGAAGCGCACATTTTCATGCCGCGCGACGTGCCGCAATCCAATTACATCGAGTGCCGCGCCTTCGGCGCCCGCGTCACGCTGGTCGACGGCCTGATCAGCGATTGCGCCCGCCTGGTCGCCGAGCGCGGCCAAGAAGAGGGCTGGTTCGACTTGAGCACCCTCAAGGAGCCCTACCGGATCGAGGGCAAGAAAACCATGGGCTATGAAGCGGCCGAACAGTTTCGCTGGGAACTGCCCGACGCGCTCTTCTACCCGACCGGCGGCGGCGTCGGCCTGATCGGCATGTGGAAGGCCTTTCAGGAAATGGAGGAGCTCGGCTGGATCTCCGGCAAGCGCCCCAAGATGATCGCCGTCCAGGCAAGCGGCTGCCAGCCGGTGGTGCGCGCCTTTCAGCAAGGCGCCGCTCGCTGCGAATTCTTCGAAAACGCCTCCACGCTGGCCGCCGGGCTCCGCGTGCCCAAGCCGCTCGGAGACTTCTTGATCCTGGAGGCCCTGCGCGCGAGCGGCGGAACAGCCGTCGCCGTCGACGACGACGAAATCCTGGAGGCGGGTCTCGCGCTGGCCGCCGAGGAAGGCATTTTCGCAGCGCCGGAAGGAGCGGCCTGCGTGGCCGCGCTGCGGCGCCTGCTCGAGACCGGCTTCCTGGAACGCGACGAGCGGATCCTG
>JBBIMZ010000306.1:0-5214 GCA_037444135.1 Solibacteraceae bacterium | reverse complement strand
GGCGAGCTTGCGACCGATGCCGTCCTTGTATTGCTGGCGTTTGAGGATCTCGATCATTTCGCGCGACGCCTCGGGGCTGACGACCTCGCCGCGTTCGATCTTCTCAAGGAGCAGCACCATTTCGCGCGGCGTACCGACGCCGATGCCGAAGCGTTCGTTGCCAGGCACGCGGCCCGCTTCGGTGACGCCGCTCGGGACCGGCGGGGCGTCCTTGCCGCCGCCGAGGACCTTGCGCAGCACGCGCGTTTGCTTCAGGCCCAGTTTGTCGAGGAACTGGTTGACCGTATCGCCCCCGAAGCGATCCAGGAGCATGTTCGTGGCCGTGTTGTCGCTGACGACGATCATCAGACGGACCAGATCGCGGAGGGGCAGCCGCACGCCCGAAGACAGCTCCCCCATCACGCCGGAGCCGCCGACCTTGTCGTTTTCGCGCAGAACCAGTTCCTCGCTCCAGCGCGCCCGGCCATCGGCGACTTGAGCGAAGACGCCCGCCATGATGGCGACCTTGATCGTGCTGGCCGTCCGCACGGGCTCGTCTTCCCGGATGCCGCAGGTGACGCCGCTCTCCAGGTGTTTGGCGAACAGGAAAACGCTCGCAGGGAACAGCGCGACGGCCTGCCGGATGCGGCTTGCGGCGGGGAGCGCGGCGGGCCCGAAGGCGGGCGCGGCGGCCGGAGCAAGGAACAGACGGCGGGAAAATCGCATCACCAAATGCAAGTATACCGGCGCTCGCCTTCCGTCTTGAACCGGGACGGCGTTCCGGTTACCATGATTAGGGCGGGGCCAGCATGAGTGAGGAGAACGACCGCCTGAATTCCTGGAAGGCGATCGCGGCGTACCTGAATCGTACGGTGCGCACGGTCCAGCGCTGGGAGCGGGAGGAGGGACTGCCGGTTCGCCGCCACGGGCATGCCCGCGCACACTCCGTGTTCGCGTACAAGGCGGAGCTGGATGCGTGGCTGGCGTCACGGCAACACGCGGGAGGCGCGGTGGGTGCGCCGGAGAACGCGGCTGCCGCGGAGGCGACCCCTGCGGGCGTCCGGGATTCCTTTCCCCTCACGTGGCGCCGACCCGTCTGGGCAGTGGGAGTGATGACCGCGATCGCGGTCCTGGGAGCCGCCCTGTGGTTCTTGCAAACCGGCCCGGCGGTCGAGGCCACACACGATCAACCGCTGGAGGCGGTCCCCTTCACCACGTTTCCGGGAAGCGAGTCGGATCCGGCGTTTTCCCCCGAGGGCGACTGCGTCGCCTTCGCCTGGGATGGCGAGACTCAGGACAATTTCGACATCTATATCAAGACGGTAGGCGCCCAAAGGATTGTGCGTTTCACCACTGACCCGGCAGTGGAGCGGTGTCCGGCCTGGTCTCCGCAGGGCGACCGGATCGCGTTCGGGCGGACCAGTCATCCGGGAGTTGCGGAGATCTACGTGGCGAGCGTGAACGGGGGTCCCCCGCGCAAGATCGCCGAAACGCGCGCACCCGGCTGCGGCCTCGCTTGGTCACCGGACGGGCGGTGGCTGGTGGCGCCTGACAGGGAATCCGACCGAGATCCGTTGGGGCTCTACCTGGTTTCTGTCGCAACGGGGGAAAAACGACGGCTGAGTTCGCTCGAGTTGCCTCACTTTACGCAAGCAAGCGCGTTTTCGCCTTCCGGCCGGTTCCTGGCATTCCCGGTGCTGATCAGCGGCGGCAGCAGCGATCTGTTCTTGCTGGAGTTCGACAACGCCTTCCGGCCGCTGGCGCAGCCGAGGCGGCTGACGTTTACGCGCGGCCGGACGGGCAACCCGAACTGGCTCGCCGGCGGCACGCTCCTGGTCTACACGTCGGGCCAGTGGGGCGGCGTCAGCTATTTGTGGGAAACCGCGACCACGCAGCGAATGGAACCGCGGAAGCTTACCTCGCTCGGGGACGACATCGACCAAGCCGCGTACGCGCCGGCGGCCAACCGGCTGGGCTGCCGCCGGCGATATGAGGACGTCAACATCTGGCGGCTCGACCTGGCCCGGGAGGGCGTGGCGGCCGGCCCGGCGGCCCGGTTGCTGGCCTCGACGCGCATCGACTATAATGCGCAGATCTCGCCGGACGGGAAGCGCATCGCCTTCCATTCGACGCGTTCGGGGCGGGCCGAGATCTGGCTCGCCGACGCCGATGGTTCGAACGCCTTCCAACTGACGTCGATGGGCGCGCCGGTGACCGGGAGTCCCCGCTGGTCGCCGGACGGTGCGATGATCGCGTTCGATTCGAACGCGGCGGGTAACTACGACGTCTACGTCGTGGAGGCTTCCGGGGGATCACCGCGGCGGCTGACCGACGATCCGACCGACGACGGGGTTCCGAGCTGGTCTCGCGACGGGCGGTGGATTTATTTCGTCTCGAACCGGAGCGGCGCATCGCAGATCTGGAAGATGCCGTCCTCCGGAGGAGCGCCGGTCCAGGTGACCCGGGGCGGCGGATACGTGGCCTTCGAGTCGCCGGACGGGCGGTTCCTGTACTACCAGAAGGGACCGCCGGCCAGCTCGATCTGGAAGGTTCCTGTCGAAGGCGGGCCGGAAACCGAGGTCACGCCGCCGGCGGTCTGGATGGGTTTCGCCGTCACCCTCCGAGGGATTTATTACATTCCGGCGGCCGTGGACGGGATCCCGACAGCGATTCAGTTCCTGAGTTTCGCTTCCAGGCAGCCGCGCCGAGTGGCGGTGTTGCACCGGCCCCCGGGGCTCGGTCTGTCGGTATCCCCGGACGGCCGGTGGTTGCTCTACAGCCAGACGGACCACTGCGACAGCGACCTGATCCTGATCGAGAACTTCCGCTGAGGGCCGGCGCTTACTTTAGCTCGAGGATCTCTTTCTCTTTGGTCTTGGAAGCCTGGTCGACTTTCTGAATGAATTCGTCGGTGAGTTTCTGTATGGACTCGTGCGCGCGGCGCTCGTCGTCCTCGCTGATGACCTTATCTTTGAGCAGCTTCTTGACGCTCTCGTTGGCGTCGCGCCGGACGTTGCGGATGGCCACGCGATGCTCTTCGGTCACCGCGTGCAGGTGCTTGACCAACTGCCGCCGCCGCTCCTCGGTCAGTGGGGGGATGGGGACGCGGATGATCTTGCCGTCGTTGCTCGGATTCAGTCCGAGATCGGAGGCGCGGATGGCCTTTTCGATGGCGCCGATCTGGGACACGTCCCAAGGTTGCACGGTGATCAACGAGGGCTCCGGCACGTGGAGCGTCGCGACCTGGTTGAGCGGCGTCGGCGTGCCGTAGTAGTCGACCCGAATCCCGTCGAGCAGGCCGATCGAAGCGCGGCCGGTCCGGATCGACGCCATCTCGTGCTGGAGATCGCTGAGGACCTTCTCCATACGAGTCTTGGCTCTGCTCTCAATGTCTTTCACCGGGGCGGGAGCGTCACTGGATCTCATAGGCTTGGCTAGTGAATCAAAGTGCCGATCGGTTCGCCCATCGACATACGCATTATATTGCCGGAAACCGTCATGTTGAAAACCAGGATCGGCAACCGGTTGTCGCGGCACATGGCGACGGCCGAGGCGTCCAGGATCTGAAGGGACTTCGAGAGCACCTCATGATAGGAGATCTCCGGGTAGAGGACCGCGTCGGGATGCTTTTCCGGATCGCGATCGTAGACGCCGTCGACGCGCGTGGCCTTGGCGACGATCTGGGCCCTCACCTCGAGGGCGCGGAGCGCCGCGGCCGTGTCGGTTGAGAAGTAGGGATTCGAGGTTCCGGCGGCGAAGATCACCGTGCGCCCCTTCTCCAGGTGGCGGAGAGCGCGCCGGCGAATGTACGGTTCGGCCACCTCGTGCATCTCGATGGCGGTCATCACGCGCGAGGGGACCGCATGGCGTTCGAGCGCATCCTGCAAGGCCAGAGCGTTGATGACGGTCGCCAGCATGCCCATGTGATCGGCCGTAACGCGGTCCATCCTCCGGGCCGCCGCCTCGAGCCCGCGAAAAAAGTTGCCCCCGCCGACGACGAGGCCGAGCTGCACGCCGGCTCGCGCCACTTCCGCGAGCTCGGCTGCGAGCGACTCCAGGCGGTCGCTGGCGATGCCGAAGCCGGCCTCTCCGGCCAGCGCGGCGCCGGAGAGTTTCAGCAGGATCCGTTCGAACTTCGGCATCGGAGCCGCGCGTCAGGCCCTCGCCGGCGATTCCTGCGGGCCGGTGCTGTCGCCGATCTTGAAGCGCGCGAAGCGGGCGACGGTGATGTTCTCGCCGAGCTTGGCGATCTTGGATTTGATGAGCTGGTCCACGGTGAGGCTGTTGTCCTTGACGAACGGTTGCTCGAGCAGGCAGACCTCCTCGAAGAACTTCTCGAGGCGGCCTTCGACGATCCGGTCGATCACCTTTTCGGGCTTGCCCTCGGCGCGGGCCCGGTCGCGCGCAATCTCGCGCTCCCGCTCGAGGATCTCCTTGGGCACGTCCTCCCGCCGGACGTACTGCGGATCGGCGGCGGCCACCTGCATGCACAGGTCATGGACCAGTTCCTGGAAGTCGGGTGTGCGGGCGACGAAGTCGGATTCGCAGTTGACTTCGATGAGAACGCCCAGCTGCGCGCCGGCGTGGATGTAGGAACCGATGATGCCCTGCCGCGTGACCCGCGACGCCTTCTTGGCGGCGGCCGACAGCCCCCACTTGCGCAGCAGGACCTCCGCCTCGGCCATGTCGCCCTTGGCTTCCGTCAAGGCCTTCTTACAGTCCATCATGCCGGCCCCGGTCCGCTCCCGGAGCTGCTTCACCAGTTGCGCGGTAACTTCCGCCATAGCGATTGTTTCACCTGCCTGTTTCCCGTTGATCTCGTGGCGGCGCCGGCCGCGAGGAGTCCGTGCGTCGGCTCGGCTACGCCTCCGGCGTGGCGCCGGCGGCGGGCTCATCGGCGGCCGAGGCCCCCGGCGGCGCCAGACCCGCCTGGCTCAGGCTCTCCGACATGAGTTGCTCGGAGTAGTGAGGATCCAGGTACTTGCTGTACTCGACCGCCGCCTCTTCGGCGGGCGCCTCCTCGACCTCCGCCGCCGACCGGGCGGCAAAGTCTTGCTCGGTGGCCAGCGCGCGCCCTTCGATGACCGCGTCGGCGATCTTGGAGGCGAACAGGCGGATCGCCCGCAGCGCGTCGTCGTTGCCGGGGATGACGTAATCCACCATTTCCGGGTCGCAATTCGTGTCCACGACGGCAACCACCGGAATGCGCAGCTTGCGGGCCTCGCGTACGGCGAT
>JBBIMZ010000305.1:0-5214 GCA_037444135.1 Solibacteraceae bacterium | reverse complement strand
CGTCACGCTCGTGCTGATGGTCTGGTCCATCACGCTCGACGCCCCGCTGGAGGAGCCCGCTAATCCGAATCACACCATGAACCCGGCCAAAGCGCCCTGGTACTTCGTCGGCTTGCAGGAGATGCTGGTCTACTTCGACCCCTGGTTTGCCGGCGTCGTGCTGCCTTCACTGATCATCGTCGGGCTGATGGTCTTCCCCTACGTCGACGCCAACCCGCTCGGCGCCGGCTACTACACCGTCCGGCAGCGCACGGTGGCGCTGGCCGGCTTCGGCTTCGGATTCTTTCTCTGGCTCATCCTGATCTTCATCGGCACGTTCGTGCGCGGGCCGGGCTGGATGTGGTTCTGGCCGGGGCAGACCTGGGATCACACGCGCGTGATCTACGAGGTCAACCGCGATCTGCATGCCGTGCTGGGCATCACCAACCGGTGGCTGGGCGCCGCCGTCGGCGTCGCGGCGATCGCGGCCTTCTATGCCGTCTCGGGTTGGGCGATCCACCGCCTGGTGACCCGCACCAGTCTGAACAAGAAGATCTTCGAGCGCACGAGCCTGCTCCAGTATCTGACGTTTCAGTTCTTCGCCATCACGATTCTGGTGGCGCTGCCCGTGAAGATGCTGCTGCGCCTGCTGTTCCGCATCAAGTACGTGCTGGTGACGCCGTGGTTCAACGTCTGATCGAATTCGGCCTGAACGATGCCTGAGGAGCTGGACCGGGACAAAAACGCGACGGCGCCGGAGCCGGATCCGATCGCCGACAAGTCCTTGAGCGGGCCGATTCTGGTCTGCTCGCTGCTGCTGTTCCTCTCGCTCGTTTGGGCGCTTCACGACGAGCTGCTCGGCATCCGCCCGTGGAAGAGATACCAACGAGACTTCGTGCGGCTTTACACCTCCTATCTACGGGCTCTCGGCCCCAGGCAGCAGGCCCTGGAAAAGCAGATCCGCGAATCGCCTGAGTTCCGCAAGATCGAGGCCGAGCTGAAGGCGGCCGAAACCGAACTGGCGCCGCGTCTGGCCGAACTCGACGCCCAGTTGCGTGACGTCCGGAATCGCCTCAGTCTGATCACGCAGCCGTTCCAGGACATGCGGGCGCGCCTCGCGGCGCTGACGTATGAACTCGATCACGCCCCCGACGGCGCCGGCAAGGAGCGGATCCGCCGGCAAATCGAAGAGGCCAAGAAGGGGCCGTTCCGGATTCGCTGGCCGGCTGACGGGGGAGCGGGCCTCGTGCCGGTTGCCCTCACGGCCGACGATCTGGACCGGCGCTTCACCGAGCTCAAGAGTCGTGAAGCGCGGCTGAATGCCGAGCGGGCCGCGCTCACCGAACCCCTCCGGCAACTTCAGGCGCGCCGGAGCCAGTATCTGAGCGATCGGCTGGCGGGCCTCAGCGAGCAGCAGATCGAAGGCCTGCTGCGGAAAATGGAAAACTTCACCATCGAGATCAAGCAGATCCACGTCGAAGAGGCGGGCCTGGTCGACCGGTGCGAGTCCTGCCATCTGGGAATCCGTGAGCCGGCGCCGCTGACGCCGGCCGACATGGGCGGCAACCGGCTCTTCGTCAGCCATCCGCGCAAGGAGCTGCTGGCCATTCACGACCCGGCGCGCTTCGGCTGCAGCCCGTGCCATAACGGCAACGGTCTGGCCACTTCGAGTCCCCAAAAGGCCCACGGCCGCTACAAGCACTGGCTCTGGCCGCTGTTCGCCGCCGAAAACGCTGAAGCGGGCTGCCTGCAATGCCATTTCACCGACCGGGTTCTTGAACACGCCCCCGTGCTGACGCGCGGCCGGGACTTGTTCGAGCTCAAGGGTTGCATCGGCTGTCACCGCTACGAAGGCATGGCGCGCGAGGAGGAGCTGCTCACCGAACTGCGCAAGGACATCCAGACGCTCGAGATGCGCCAAAGGGAGAACCGGCTCGAGATCGAGCGCGAGATCCAGAAGGGCGACGAGGCCGAAAGCAACGAACAAGCCCAGCAGCACTACGCGCGCGCCGAAAACCTGCGCGTGGTCAACTCCAATCTCGACGCCAAGATCGAGCAGCTCGATCTCCAAGCCAAGTACCTCATGCAGGACCAGAAGAAGGTGGCGCCGAACCTCAAGGATGTCCGGCTCAAGTTGCGCAAGGAGTGGATTCCGGTGTGGCTGAAGGATCCCCCCGCGTTTCGCCCTGGGACCAAGATGCCGCGCTTCCGCCTCACCGACGGCGAGATTCGAGCGCTTGCCGCCTTCATCTGGCAGGCCGGTTTGGACGGACCGGCTCTTCAGCCGCAGCCCAAGGGCGATCCGGTGCGAGGCAAAGAACTGTTTGAGACGCGGGGGTGCCTCGGATGTCACTCGATCGGCGAGGGCAGTTCCCGGGTGGGGGGCGAATTCGCCGCCAACCTGTCGCGGCTCGGCGAGAAGGGGAATTACGATTACATCGTCCGCTGGATTCACAACCCTCGCGAGCGCACCCGGCCGTACTGCCCGCATGAGAAGCGCGATCTCGGTCCCGAGGATTACGCCCGGCACGGTCAGCCTTATCGGTTCGATCTGGCGCTGTCGCGGTGCCCCAACGACGGCCACCAGCTCCAGGTCCAGAACATGACCGTGATGCCGAGCCTGCGCCTCTCCGAGGCCGAAGCTCGCGACATCGCCACGTACCTGACCGGCTTGCTCCATGCCGACGCCGCCTATCCGGATGACGTGCGCTACATGGACGACCCGCAGCTGGCCGAGCAGGGGCGCCGGCTCGTGGGCCGCTACGGCTGCGCCAGTTGCCATGAGATCCGCGGGCTTGAAGAGGCGCCGCGGATCGGAACCGAGCTGACCAAGGAGGGCAGCAAGCCGATGGAGCAGCTGGACTTCGGTCTGCTCGAGCACAGGGCCAAGCGCGAAGGCTGGTACCACCACAAGGGCTTTTTCGAGCACAAGCTGAACAACCCGGCGGTCTTCGATCAAGGACGCGAGAAGGCGCCCGAGGACCTGCTGCGGATGCCGAACATCCAGCTGGAAAAAGAAGACATCCGCGCGCTGACGACCTTCCTGCTGGGGAGCCTGGACTCGCCGTTCCGCGGGCAGTTTCGCAGCATTCCCGAGCAGTTCCGCTACCTGCCCACCGGCCGGCGGCGCGACGTCCAGGAAGGCTGGAGGCTGATCAAGAAATACAATTGCATGGGCTGCCACGTGATTCAGGTGGGGCAGCGTTCCGTCCTCAGCACGCTCCCGCGTTACCAGGACCCGGATTGGAAGGAGCAACTGCCGCCGACGCTGGTGCAGGAGGGAGCACGCGTGAACCCGGAATGGCTGGCGCGCTTCCTGGAAAACCCGGCGCTGCGCGAAACCGACACCGCGCGCAACGGCGTGCGCACCTACTTGCACGCCCGCATGCCGACGTTCAGCTTTTCGCCCAACGAAATCCGGATCCTGGTGCGCTTCTTTGAAGCGATGGCGGGGCAGG
This sequence comes from Solibacteraceae bacterium, assembly GCA_037444135.1. Classification (GTDB taxonomy): domain Bacteria; phylum Acidobacteriota; class Terriglobia; order Bryobacterales; family Bryobacteraceae; genus CALKXJ01. The sequence continues at coordinate 1,777 of JBBIMZ010000305.1, read as the reverse complement.
CCAGCCCGTACTTGAGCGAACCGATGGAGCCGCTCACGGAAAGCGAGCGGGAACTGGCGCGGGCGTTGTTCTCCTCCGAGGGCGCGCCCTGCCTGAAATGCCACCTCGTGGGCGATCCGCAACGTGACCGCTTTGCCACGGCGCCGAACTTCTTGCAGGCGCGCGAACGGCTCCGGCCGGCATGGACGGCGCGCTGGATGCTGGACCCGCAAGCGATCAGCCCGGGCACGGCGATGCCATCGGGTCTGTTCCGCCGCGAAGGCGGCCGCTGGGTCTTCGCCGGCCCGACGCCTCCCGCGTTCGCCAGCTACGCCAAGGACCATGTCGACCTGCTGGTGCGCTACATGTTCCAGCTCACTGCCGAGGAACAGCGCCGCCTGCTGGGGCGCCTTCCCGCCGCTGCGGCGGGCGCGAGGGGACGGCAGCCCGGACCGCCGGCGGATTGAAGGGAGAAAGATACGATATGACGCATCGAGCGATACTGGAGAACCGGAGGCGGCGTGCACGCTGGATCGCCTTCGGAACCGTGAGCATCGGCCTGCTGGTTCTGCCGGGCTGCGGCGGCAAAGCGCCGGAGGTTTCCGAGAAGGCGGCGCCGGCCGAAGGAGCCGTCTGGCAGCCCACCGGCGAGGAGGGGAGCCTGACCGGGAAAGTCAACTTCCAGGGCCAGCCGCCGAAGTTCAAACCCATCCAAATGGACGCCGATCCGGTGTGCGCGGCGATGCACTCCGGCCCGGTCATGCCGGACGTCGTCGTGGTGAACCCGAACGGCACGCTGCGCAACGTCTTCGTCTACGTCAAGAGCGGGCTGGCGGGCAAGAACTTTGCCGTGCCGAAGGAACCGGTCGAGCTGGATCAGGTCGGATGCTTGTACAAGCCCCACGTGCTGGGGATTCAGGCGCGGCAGGATCTGAAGGTGGTCACCAGCGACAACACGACGCATAACATCCACCCGCTGCCCAAGGTCAACCGCGAGTGGAACGTCTCGCAGCCGCCCAAAGCCGAGCCGATCATCCGGTCGTTCAGCCGCCCGGAAGTGAGCATCCCGGTCAAGTGCAATCAGCACCCCTGGATGCGCGCCTATATCCACGTGGTGGGGCATCCGTTCTACGCAGTGACGGGCGACGACGGCACGTTCGCGATCCGGGGGCTCCCACCGGGCGATTACGAGATCGAGGCGGTTCACGAAGAGTACGGCGCGTCGGTCCGGAAAGTCGCTGTCGGGCCCAAGGAGACCAAGACGGTGGACTTCAGCTACAGCGCCACGCAGGCCTACCGGCCGCCGTCGCTCGAGATGATGCCGGCGCTGGTGTTGCCCTGCTGCGGCAGGTAGCAGCGAGACGGGTGAGGGGGCGGCGGTGAAGCTGAGCGGATTGACGGAGGCGGGGATGACGCTCGAAACTTGCGCGGCGGCGGGCGGCGCCGGTGGTGCGCTTGCGGCTCCGTTGGCGCAAAGGCTGCGGGCGTTTGTCGAGCTCGCCAAGCCGCGGCTCACCGCCCTGATTTTGGTGGTGGCGGCGGCGGGCTACTGGCTGGCCTCCGACGGCCCGCTGCAAGCGGGGCGACTGGCCGGCGCCATCGCCGGCGTCACCTTGCTGGCGGCGGGCATCTTCGCCCTGAACCAGTATCTGGAGCGCGATCTCGACGGCCGCATGCGGCGAACCGAGGGGCGCCCGTTGCCGGCGGGCCGCCTGGCGGCGCGCGAAGCGCTCTGGTTCGGCATCCTGATGTCGGCGGCGGCCGTGGCGTGTCTCGCCTGGAGCGTCAACGTGCTCTC
>JBBIMZ010000304.1:0-5221 GCA_037444135.1 Solibacteraceae bacterium | reverse complement strand
GGTGGCGCTGCAAAACCACAGCGGGCTGACCTCGACCGGCGACGACATGCTGCGCTTCTACCGGGCGGTCAACCATCCCAACTTCACGCTGTTGCTCGACACGGGCCATTTCACGGGGCGGGACGGTCCGCGGGGTCCGAAACGAGCGGGGCACAGCTACGAGGATTACTACCGGAGCATCGAGCAAGTGGCGCCGCTGACCCAGCTGGTACGCGCCAAGCTGTATGAACTCGACGCGCAGGGGCGGGAGCGCTATATCGACTACGGCCGCGTGTTCGGCATCCTGCGCGGGGTACACTTCAACGGTTTCGTCAGTCTGGTTTATGAAGGGGCTGAGGACGAGATGACGGCGATTCCGCGCGGGGTGCGCTTTCTGCGCTCGTTCGTCACGGGCTGTTAGGCTGGGCGAGCAGGCGGTCGTGTTGCGAGGACACGATCAGCAGCAGGCAGCCGCCTCGGGTGCGGCTGACGTCATGGATGCTGTCGGGCGGGGCGCACTGGTAGTCGCCTGCCTGGAGCACCAGGTCGCCGACGCACAGATCTCCTTCGAGGACGAGGCACTGTTCGGGTCCGCCGTGCTGGTGGGCGGGATACTCGGCGCCGGGCTCCATGCGGATCAACATGGTGACGGTGTCGCGTTCGGGGTCGGAGTAGAGTTTCTTGACGAAAATCCCGGCCAGCCCGATGGTCTGCCAGGTGCCTTCGCCGGCCCGCACGACGTGGAGCGGCGCCGGCGAGTCGGCCGTCCAGGACTTCCAAACCTGCGGGCCGCCGGTTTCCGCCTCGAGCCTCTCCCAAAGCCTGGCTTTCAGTTCGGGCGGAGGCGCCTGCGGAGGCGCGGCGAAGGCGAGGCGCGCCGCCGTTTGCCGCACCTCGCGGGCTGTAGTTTGGAACCGGACAGGCTCGCGGCGCTTCATGGACGTCCCGTCGGATGATCGATGACGGGAGCCAGCAGCTCCCTGAGCTTCATCATAGCGAGGCGGATCCGGGTCTTGACCGTGCCGAGCGGCAAGCCGGAGCGGGAGGCGAGTTCGGCATGGCTGAAGCCGGCAAAGTAGGCCAGCTCGATCAGGCGGCGCTGCTCGGGGGGCAGTTCGGCGAGGGCGGCCTCGACGAGCAGGCGTTGCTGCATCAGCCAGCCGGCCTCGGGAAGCGGCGGCTGGGCCCGGCTGCGCTCGGCCTGTTCGAGCTCCGGCTGCCGGTCCCGCTGGGGGCGCGTCCGGAGGCGATCGATCGCCCGGCTGCGGGTGAGCGTCGCCATCCAGGCCGTGACGCTGCCGCGGCGACTGTCGTAGGTTTTGGCCGAGCGCCAGATCTGGGTGTACACGTCGAGGGTGACTTCTTCGGCGTCGGCACTGTTGCGGAGGATGCGGAGAGCCAGCCCGTAGACCAGGGGCGAGGTCTGGTCATAGAGCTCACTGAGGGCGTCGCGGTCGCCGGCGGCCACGCGGCGGAGGCACTCGCTCCAGTCTGGTTCCCCCGAGCGGGCCTCGCCCGCGGCGCTGCTGGTTGACTGGCTCATCAGGTGGGCAACGCGGCCGGCTTCACGCGAATGGGCTTCAGTATAGCAAACGCGGCGCGCGACGGCGGCGGTGGCGGGGGTTTGGAGGCCGAGGTTGAGGCGTGCTATCCTGCGGAGGTAATCCGTGGTCCCGCGTCCCTCCTGAGTGCTGTGGAAATGACGAAAAAAATCTTGTTGGCAGCGTCTCTGCTATCCCCGCTGGGTCTGCTGCGCGCGCAGGCGCCCTTGAACACGACGCCGTCGCTGGCGTTCGGCCAGCCGCGCGAGCTAGCGGCCACCGACACGCGCTCTCGGGGTCCGAACTGGGTGGAAGGACGGGAGCTGGACACTCCGTCGGCGGTCGCGCTGGACCCGACGAGCGGCGCCCTCTATGTGGCCGATACGGGCAACCACCGGGTGCTGGCGTGGCGGGACGGGCGGAGTTTTCAAAACGGCGCGCGGGCCGATCTGGTGATCGGCCAGCGGGACTCTTACTCGAACCGCCCGATTACGGCCTCGGCGCTCAACGAGTTCGGGCTGAACAGTCCCACCGGCCTCGCCGTCGACGCGCGCGGCAACCTCTATGTGGTGGACGCGGGCAACAACCGGATCGTCCGCTACAGGCGGCCGTTCGACCAGACGTCGGAGATCGTGAGCCCGGACATGGCGATCGGGCAGCCCAATCTGACCAGCTCGGGCGCCGGAATCGGCGTCGACCGCATCCGCACGACTGAGGCTAACGCGGTGTACGCCACTGCCTTGGCCTTCGACGGCCAGGGGAATCTGTATTTCACCGACGCGGGCAACAATCGCGTACTCCGCTTTCCGGCCTCCAGCCTGGGCGACGGCGCCGGCAGCGGTCCGGCGGCGGACTTGCTGCTGGGACAGGCCAGCTACGACCAGCGCGTCGCGCCGGCGCTCAATGAAAACAACCGGCGCAACAAATCGCTGCTCCGCAACCCGTCGGGGCTGGCGCTGGATGCGCAGGGACGTCTCTATGTGGCCGATGCGTTGAACCGCGTGCTGGTTTGGGAGCCGCGGTTTGCCAACGGCCAGCCCGCCTCGCGCATCCTCGGGATCTCGCCGGCCGGCGCGCCGCGAATCAACGCCAGTTCGCTCGGCGTAGTGCAGGGGAACCAGTGGCTGGCGCCGAACGGCGTGTTCACGATCGGGAGCGTGCCTTTCGTGGTGGACACCTTCGCGCACCGCATCCTGCGGTATCCGCCCTTTGACCAGTGGCCGCCGGAGCAGCCGGTGTTCTCCCCGCCGGCCGAGGCGGTGATCGGCCAGGATGCGTTCGAGTCCGATGAGCCGCGGCCGAACCGCGGGCGGCCGGAGCCGAGCGCCACCGGACTGGCGTCTCCGCTTGCCGCGGTGTTCGCTTTCAACCAAGTCTACGTCGCCGACGCCGGCAACAACCGGGTGGTCGTTTTTCCGGATTTGACGAGCGGACCGCCGACGGCGTCGGGCGCCCCCTACGTCGCGCAACGGCTGTTGGGACAAGTGGCCTTCGATCTGAGGGAACGAAATCTAATCGAAGGGAAGGAGTTCCAATTCACTTCCCCGCTGGCGGAAAACGCCGCCGGCATCGCCGTCGACGTGCGATCGGACCCGCCGCGGCTGTATGTGGCGGACACGTATAACAACCGGATCCTGTGCTTTGCCGACGCGCGGCGGGTGCGGCCCGGGGATGTGGCCGACCGCGTGATCGGGCAGCCGGATCCGCGGCGTTCCGTGGTGAACTGGCCGATTGGGCGGATCGATGCGCGCAACGAAGTGGGTCTGTTTTGGCCCACCGGCTTGGCGGTGGACGCCAACGGCGATCTATACGTGGCCGACCGCGGTAATGCGCGCGTTCTGCGGTTTCCCCGGCCGTTCGACCAGCCTCCGGGAATCGCGCTGGCCAATCTCGTGCTCGGCCAGGCGGACTTCGCCAGCCGGAGCACGGTCGCTACCTCGAGCACGATGGCCGAGCCCTACGGGCTGGCATTTACGTTCGAGGGATGGCTGCTGGTGTCCGATCGCACGCACAACCGCGTGCTGCTGTTCCAGCCGCCGTTTCGCAACGGGCAGGCGGCGGTGCGCGTCTTCGGGCAGCAGGATTTCGTCAGCACCGGGGCCGGCTCCGACGCGACGGCGTTCAACGGTCCGCGGCACATCGCGACCGATGCGGACGATCGCCTCTACGTGGTGGACGCCGGCAACCGGCGCGTGCAGGTCTTCCCGCGCGTCACGACGGCTCTGAGCGGCAGCAGCGCCGTGTTGACCTTGCCGAATTTCAACACCCCGCGCGGCGTCTTCGTCAACCCGCAAACGGGCGAGATCTGGGTCGCCGAGAGCGGCAACAATTCGGCTCTGTGCGGCGCTGGCGTGCCGTGCACCTTGCGCTATCCGCGATTCGATACGCTGCTGACTCAGGGGGTTCGGCCGAATCTGGCCATCCGGCAGGCGGGCGCGCCGCCGCTGAGCGTGACGCAGGACGGCTTCGGCAACCTGCTCGTGGCGGACTCGCTGAATCGCGTCCTGGCTTACTTTCCCGGGCTGAGCACGACGAACGCGGCCAACTACCTGCCGCGCGTGGCGCCCGGGATGATCGCCTCAGTCTTCATTCCCGAGAACCCGTTCATTCCAACGATGACGTTCAAGGATGTTCCCAACCCGCTGCCGCTGCCGACCGAACTCGGCGATGTGCAGGTGCTGGTCAATCAGCGGCCGGCGCCGCTGTTTTTCGTCTCGCCGACGCAAATCAACCTCCAGGTGCCGAGCGACGCTCCGGAGGCAGGGACGGTGGAGGTGCAGGTGGTGCGGCCGTCGACCCTCCAGATTCTGGCCTCCGCCCAGGTGCGCATCGAGCGGGCTTCGCCGGCGCTGTTCACCCGGCCGCCGACCGGGACGGGACAGATCGCGGCGCTCAACGAAGACAACTCCGTCAACTGGCCGACGACCGAGATCATCGACGGCATTCCGCACCGGCCGGCGCGCGTCGGCGAGGTCGTGCAGTTGTTCGGCACGGGCGCCGGGCGCCTCAGCGGGGCGCCGCCCGACGGTACGCTGGTTCCCGGTCCGACGCCCACGCCGGAGAAGCCGCGCGTGTTCTTGAACTCGCGCTGGCTGAACGACATCGACGAGAACCTGATCACCTACTCGGGCCTGGCGCCGGGTCTGGTCGGCGTCTGGCAGATCAACTTCCGGATTCCGACCGATTTCCCGCCGCCCGGAAACAATCTGGTCATCGTCTCGCTGTACGGCATCCCGAGCAACAACCCGGCGCAGCCGAACGCCATCCGGACGACGATCGCGATCCAGCGCTGACGGCGCCGCCGCGCGCCGTCCGGCTGAAACCGGACTTGCAGGTGTTATTATTGGAATGCCATGCCCAAGACGATTCTGATCGTCGATGACGAGCCGGACGTGTGCGCGTACCTGGAGACGCTCTTTGAGGAGCACGGTTTTCGGGTCCTCACGGCGCTCAACGGCAAGGAGGGTTTCGAGAAGGCCAAACAGGAGCGCCCCGACCTGATCACGCTGGACATCACCATGCCGGAGGAGTCCGGCGTTCGGATGTTTCGCGACCTCCAGGCGGACCGGGACACGGCGACGATCCCCGTCGTCGTCGTCACCGGCATCAGCCATGACTTCAAGCGGTTCCTCGAAACGCGCAAGCAAGTCCGCCCTCCGGCCGGCTACTTCGAAAAACCGATCGACCGGGAGGAACTGCTG
>JBBIMZ010000303.1:0-5266 GCA_037444135.1 Solibacteraceae bacterium | reverse complement strand
GCGTGATCGCCACCAGGCCGGCGACGGCGCCGGTGATGGCTCCGAGCACGCTCGGTTTGCCGTTCTTGAGCCACTCGGCCAGCATCCAGCCGAGCGTCGCCGCGGCGGCGGCGAAGTGGGTGGCGACGAAGGCGCTGGCCGCCTGTCCGGTCGAGCCCAGGGCGCTGCCGGCGTTGAAGCCGAACCAGCCGACCCAGAGCAGACAGGCGCCGGCGACGCTGAGCACCAGGTTGTGCGGCTTCATCGACTCGCTCGGGTAGCCCTGCCGTTTGCCGAGGTACAGGGCGCACATCAGCGCCGAGACGCCCGAACTGATGTGCACGACCGTGCCGCCGGCGAAGTCGTAGCACGGGACGGCGCCGTTGCTATAGGCGTTGAGCAGCCCGCCCGTCCCCCAGACCATGTGCGCCAGCGGATAGTAGACCAGCAGCGACCACAGGACTGTGAACAGCAGCATCGCGCTGAAGCGGATGCGTTCGGCGAAGGCGCCGGAGATCAGCGCCGGCGTGATGATGGCGAACATCAGCTGAAAGGCCATGAACGTCAGGTGGGGAATGGCGCCCTGGCGCTCCATGCCGACCGAGTTCAGAAAGACGTAGCTGAAGTCGCCGATGAAGCGGCCGCCGCCGCCGAAGGCGAGGCTGTAGCCCACCACGCCCCACAGCACCGTCGCCAGGGCCATGAGGATGAAGCTGTGCATCATCGTCCCCAGGACGTTCTTCTTCCGGACCAGGCCGCCGTAAAACAGGGCGAGCCCCGGTCCGGTCATCATGAGCACGAGCGCCGCCGACGTCAGCATCCACGCGTTGTCGCCGGCCGCCTGAGCCTCGCGGACCGCCTTCTCGACAGCAGCCAGCCGGTCGGCCTCCTGAGCGCTCGCCAGCACCGCCGCAACCGGCAAGAGAAACCCAGACATCTTGGTCATCGGGAGTCTTCACCTCTGAATCATGAATTGCTCGACGTTCAACTTACCCTTATCATGCACCTGACTTGTGGCTTTGACAAACTAATCGTTTCGATCGCCCTGATCGAAATTTTTGATCGGAGACACGCGTAAACGCCTTTGCCATGGTGGAAACCGCCTTGACCGGCGCTCAGCGCTTCGGGCCGAAATAGGCGACGAGGCCCACCAGCAAGGTGTCCTGGTTGAGGAAGCCGCCCGGCGTCATGCCCCGGTCGAAGAACGGCCGGTCGGACCAGTCGCGGCGGTACTCCAGGCGCGTCAGCACTCCCTGCGCCCACTTGAATTCACCGGTGAGCGTGAATTCCTTGAGCTTCTGCGCGGTTCCGGTGGCGAAGCCGTCGGCGTCGTTAAACCACTCGAGGCGAGGCGCGACCGCGAACCACCGGGTCACCCAGAAGCGAGCCGCGCCCGCCACGCCCACCCAGCGGCTGTCGGGCGAGCCGGGCAGACCTTGATCCACGCCGTAGTCGAAGTTGAGGTAAAGGTTCGCTCGTTCGAGGGGTGTCAACAGCAGCGTCGTATCGTAAAGGTGGCGGTAACCCTGGTTGGTGCCCGGCTTTTCCGGACCGACGTGGTAGGTGTGCGTCCAGGTGAATTTCGATGTCGTGATCGTCCCTATCAAGCCCACGGTCTTGCCGCTGTTGTTGTCTTCGACGTTATTCCAGCCGTTCGCCAGATGGACGCCGGCGCTGAAGTGCCCGCCGAGCGGCATGACGGCCCGAACGCCGAAGTGATAATAGGGAATGGCGTAAGCGAACAGAAGCGATCGCGAGTAATTCCAGTTGCTGTGAGTCTCGATCACCTCGGCGCCGGCGGCGGTGACGTACTTGCCGAAGTCCAGCTGCAATCCTTTCGCTTTGGCCGGTTTGTAACTGACGAACGCCTGCTCGATGTGCCGGAAGACGTCCGGTCCGGCCTCCGCCCCGTGCACGATGTCAAAGGCGCGGCCGAACCCGAGATCCACGCGGAAGCCGAGTGGGTCCGCCTCGTGCTCCAGGACGAGTTTGGCCATGTTCAGGCTGAACTGATTCGCTTTGACGTCGAAGTTCCGCAACTGATTGGTGCGGGAAGCCGGGTGGTTCAGGTTCAGGCTGTAGTAACCGTCGATCAGGCCGCTGAACCGGATCGGCCCCACCGACCACTCGCGGGGGCCATTGCCGTCCACCGCCGCGGCGTCCGGCGCGGGTGCCGCCGGCGGCGCCACCTGCGCCGCCGCGCCCCCGAGTCCCACGAACACAATTGCACCGCATGCACACACAGAGTGCGCCATGGGAACTTACCTCCGAAAACCGGGATTGGAGTAGTTTCGGTGAGCGCGGACGTGGGGCCACCGACTTGGATTTATTCTAACCCATCGGGCGCCGTGCAGCCAATAGAAAATTTGAATCAGGCCGATAGCGAAGCGGCGGAGGCCGGCAGGCGCTCCAGATACCAGCGGTAGGTCTGCTCGATACCCTCCCGCAGGCCGATGCGCGGCCGCCAGCCGAGCGCCTTGAGGCGGGACACATCCAGGAGTTTCCGGGGCGTGCCGTCGGGCATCGACGGATCGAAGCGGATCTCGCCCCGGTAGCCCACGACCTCGGCGACGAGGGCGGCCAGCTCGCGGATCGTGAGGTCCTCGCCGCAGCCGACGTTGATGATCTCTTCGCCCTCGTAGCTCTCCATCAGGAAGAGGGCGGCGCCGGCCAGGTCGTCGACGTGGAGGAACTCACGGCGGGCTGCGCCGGTGCCCCAGAGAGTGACGGAGGGCGCTCGGCGCCGACGGGCGTCGTCGAGCCGGCGAATCAAGGCGGGCAGGACGTGCGAAGTCTCCAGGTCGAAGTTATCCCCGGGGCCATAAAGATTGGTGGGCATCAGACAGACGCTCGAAAAGCCGTACTGGCGCCGGTAGGACTCGCACAGTTTCAGGCCCGCGATCTTGGCGACGGCGTACGGCTCGTTGGTCGGCTCCAACGGCCCGGTGAGCAGGGCCGACTCCGGGATCGGCTGGGGCGCGTACTTCGGGTAAATGCACGAGGAGCCGAGGTAGAGGAGTTTGCGCGCCCCGTATTTCCAGGCGGCGTGGATGACGTTAAGCTCGATCGCCAGGTTCTCGTAAATGAATTCGGCCGGACGCGACCGGTTCGCCTGAATGCCGCCGACGCGCGCCGCAGCCAGGAAGACGTATTCCGGGCGGTGCTCGGCGAAAAAGGCCTCGACCGCCGCCTGTAGAGCGAGGTCGAGCACGGCTCGCGGGCGCGTCAGGATGCGGCGGTAGCCGGCCTGCGCGAGTGCGCGGCAAAGGGCTGAGCCCACCAGGCCGCGGTGGCCGGCGACGTAGATAAGCGAATCCGGATTCACAGCCGTCCCCCGGGCGCCACGGCGAAGCCGCTCGCCTTGAGCACGCACTCCCGCCGCGCCAGTTCGAGATCGTGCTCGACCATCATTCGGACGAGCTCTTTGAAACTCACGCGCGGGACCCACCCGAGCACGCGGCGGGCCTTGGAGGCGTCGCCGCACAGCGCGTCGACTTCGGTCGGACGCAAGTAGCGCGGGTCGATCTCGACGTGCCGCGACCAGTCCAGGCCGGCGCAGGCGAAGGCTTCCTCGGCGAACTCGCGCACCGAGTGCGACTCGCCGGTGGCGATGACGTAATCATCCGGCGCCGGCTGCTGGAGCATGCGCCACATCGCCTCGACGTAGTCGCCCGCAAAGCCCCAGTCGCGCCGCGCCTCCAGATTGCCCAGATACAGCTTTTCCTGAAGCCCGTGCCGGATCCGGCCGACGGCGCGCGTGATCTTACGCGTCACGAAAGTCTCGCCGCGTTGCGGCGATTCGTGGTTGAACAGGATGCCGTTGACGATGTAGAGCCCGTAGGCTTCGCGGTAGTTCACGGCGAACCAGTGGGCCGCCACTTTCGAGGCTGCGTACGGACTTCGCGGGTAAAACGGAGTGGATTCGCTCTGCGGCGGCGGCGCCGCACCGAACATCTCCGAGGAGCCCGCCTGATAGACGCGCACGTCTCCGCCGGCGGCCTCGGCATAGTGGCGGACGGCTTCGAGCAGGCGCAAGGTTCCCATCGCCACGGCGTCGGCCGTATACTCGGGCTGCTCGAAGGAGACCTTGACGTGAGACTGGGCCGCCAGATTGTAAATTTCGTCGGGGCGGACGCGCTCGAGCACGCGCCGGAGGCTGGCACCGTCGGCGAGGTCGCCGTAGTGAAGAAAAAGCCGCACGCCGGGTTCGTGCGGGTCCCTGTAGAGTTCGTCGATCCGGTCGGTGTTGAAAGTGCTGGCGCGGCGGATGATCCCGTGGACGCAGTAACCCTTGTCCAGGAGCAAGCGGGTCAGATAGGCACCGTCCTGGCCGGTGATGCCGGTAATGAGCGCCGTTTTCACGGAAGGGATTATAACAGGCGGGCCGTCACCCGGCGGGAGGGGCGTCGGCGGGCGCCAGCGCCTCGGCCAGGTCTCGGGCAAACCGGCGGAGCTGTTCGACCTCGTCCGGCGCGGCCGGGCGCTCGAACCCCTGGCGCACGAAGAAAGGCTCGGGGCCGCGCCAGACGAGCATGGCCAAGCCTTGAGGCGTGACCAACCCGGCGCTGCCGATCCGGCCGTAGCCCTGTACGGTGCGTTCGACCAAGGCGGCGAAGCCGCCGCGTTCGAATACCCAATGGCTCCGGACTGCGGCCAGCGGGAGGAGTCGAATCCGCGCGGCGATGAGGCGCTCGAGCGCGCGGGCGAAAAGCGGGCCGCTCACATCTTGTAGCGTCCGAGATCCTCGTCGTTGAGACCCTCGAGCCAGCGCCGCAGCTCCTCGTTGTTGACCTTTTCGGAGACCGCGCCGGCCATCTTCGACGACTGGAGCACGGACTCCTCGACGTAGATCGGGCAGTCCAGGCGCAGGGCGACGGCGAGCGCGTCGCTCGGCCGGCTGTCGACGCTGATGAGCTCGCCGTTGCGCTCCAGCCAGATCATGGCGTAGAAGGTATCGTCCTTGAGCTCGTTGACGACGACTTTGCGGACGGTCGCGTGCAGGCCGAGCAGAAGGGTCTTGATCAGGTCGTGCGTCATCGGGCGCGGCGTCGACACTTTTTCGATCTCGAGCGCGATGGCGTTGGCTTCGTAGATGCCCACCCAGATCGGCAGGATGGCATTGCCGTTGACATCCTTGAGGATCACGATGGGCATGTTGGTCACCGGGTCCATCATCAGACCGCGGATTTTCATCTCGATCTCCATTCCGTCCACCCTTACCCGCGCGGCGGCAGGGCCCCGGCCTCTCCCAAGAGGGAATTGGTTCCTGCCCGCGTGATGAGCACTT
>JBBIMZ010000302.1:0-5285 GCA_037444135.1 Solibacteraceae bacterium | reverse complement strand
GGCGCCGGAGCTGACGGCGGACAAGAACCGCCTCGAATTCCAGGCGCTGGTCGGCGCTCCGCCGCCACCGCCCCAGGTGCTCTATGTCACGGCGCGCATTCGCGCCCTGACCTTCACGGCGGCGGCGTCCACCGCCGCGGGCGGCCCGTGGCTTTCTGTCAGCCCCGATTCCGGAGGCACGCCGAAGAACCTGACGGTTTCGGTGGACCCGAGCGGCCTGAGTCCGGGGCGCTATGAAGGCGCGATCGAGATCGCGGCGCCGGGCGCCGCCAATTCGCCGCTGAGGATCCCTGTCACGCTCGAAGTGGAGAGCGCCGCGCCGTCGTTCGAGCCGGCCGGAGTGGTCAATGCGGCCAGCTTCCGCAACGGCGCCGTCTCGCCGGGCGAGATCGTGACGATTTTCGGCCGGCGCCTCGGGCCGCCGGAGGTCGTCGAAGGAGGCCTAGCCCGGGAAGCGGCGGGCGTGCGCGTTCTGTTCGACGGGGAGGCGGCGCCGCTTCTGGCGGTGTCGGCCGGCCAAGTGAACCTTGTGACGCCGTATTCCGTGGCGGGGAAGGTGTCTGTCAAAATCGAGGCCGAGTACCGGGGGCTCCGGTCGCAGCCGGTGGCCGTCGCGGTGGCGGCGGCCCGGCCCGGGATTTTCACCGTGGACGGATCCGGACGCGGCCAAGGGGCCGTCGTCAATGAAGACGGGACGCCGAACTCGCCGCAGAACCCGGCGGCGCGCGGCTCGGTGGTGGCGATTTTCTTTACCGGGGCCGGCCAGACTTCCCCGCCGGGGGTTGACGGCGCCGTTAACACGCCGCCGAACTTGCCCGTGCCGGTGGCGCCGGTCCTGGTGCGCATCGGCGGGCGGGAGGCCCGGGTGGAGTTCATCGGTGGCGCGCCGGGGGCCGTGGCCGGGCTGTTCCAGGTGAATGCGCGGATCGATCTGCAAGTCACGCCCGGGCCTGCGGTTCCCGTGGAAGTGACCGCCCGCGGCGTCGTCGGCCAGCCGGGCGTGACCCTGGCCGTGCGTTGAGCCGGGCTCAATCGGCCGCCGCAGGCACCAGCGCCGGAGCTTTGCGGCGCCGGAAGCGGTCCTGAAGAGCCGCCAGGTAGGTGTAATAGACGGGCGTCAGGTACAACGTGACCAACTGGGAGACCAGCAGGCCGCCCACGACGGCGAGGCCGAGCGGCTGGCGCGCCTCTCCGCCGGCGCCGTAACCGATGGCGATGGGGACGGCGCCGAGCAGCGCCGCCATGGTCGTCATCATGATGGGGCGGAAGCGAATCAAGCAGCCCTGGTAGATGGCTTCGAGCGGCGGCTTGCCCTCGCCACGCTCGGCCGCCAGCGCGAAATCGATCTGCATGATCGCGTTCTTCTTGACGATGCCGATCAGCATGATCAGCCCGACGAAGGAGTAGATGTTCAGCTCGACTTTGAACAGGGCCAGCGTCGCCAGCGCGCCGACGCCGGCCGAAGGCAAGCCGGAGAGGATCGTGATCGGATGGACGTAGCTCTCGTAGAGGATCCCGAGCACGATATAGACGACCAGAACGGCCACCAGCAGCAGCAGCCACAGGTTCTTGAAAGACGTCTGGAAGGCCTGCGCGGCGCCCTGGAAGCTGGTGGTCACGCCCGGCGGCAGCAGGCGGTCGGCGATCTGCTGGACGCGGTCGACGGCCTCGCCAAGCGAGACGCCCGGTTTGAGATTGAAGGAGATCGTCACCGAAGGGAGCTGGCCGGAGTGATTGATCGTCTGCGGCCCGAGCGTCTGCTCGAGCCGGGCGACGGCGTTGAGCGGAACGAGGGCCCCGCCCGCGGAGCGCACGTAGAGCAGGGACAAGTCGGCGGGCTCGGTCTGAAACTCCGGCAGACTCTCCAGAATCACCCGGTACTGGTTGCTGGGCGCATAGATGGTCGAGATCCAGCGCGAGCCGTACGCGCTATAGAGCGCGTCCTCGATCTGCTGCGCGGTCACCTGAAGCGCGGCGGCCTTGTCGCGGTCGATCACGACGTTAATCTGGGGCTTTTCGAGCTGGAGGTCGGTAGTGACGTCCTGGAGAATGGGCAGCGCGGCCATCTCCTGCTCGACGCGCCGCGAGGCGGCGTACAACTGCTGGATGTCCGGGCCCTGGATGGTGAGCTGGTAGAGGCTCTTGGTGAGCTGGCCGCCGATGCGGATCGTCGGCGGGTTCTGCAAATAGACGCGCATGCCCGGGACGGCGGCCATCTTGGGGCGAAGTTCTTCGATCACCTGGTCGGCGCTCAGCCGCCGCTCTTCGCGGGGCTTCAGATGCAGGAACATGCGGCCGAAGTTCGGCCCGCCGAGGACGTTGCCGCCGCCGCTGCCGCCGACGCTGGACATGAAAGCCTGGACGTTGGGGTCCTTGCGGGCGATTTCGGCCACCTGCTGCTGGTAGCGGAACATCTCGTAGAAAGAGGTGCCCTGGCGGGCCTCGGTGACCGTGAAGATCTGCCCGGTGTCCTCGCTCGGGATGAAGCCCTTCGGGATGCGCAGGAACAGCCAGACGGTGAGACCGATCAGGATGAAGGAGATGCCGAGCGTGACCGGACGCCAGCGGAGGCTCCAGCGCAGCGTTCGGGCGTAGAGATCGAGCATCCCTCGGAAGCCGGCCTCGGTGACCGCGTAGAAACGACCTCGCCGCTCCGCCGAGGCCGGCCGCAGGAAGCGGCTGCACAGCATCGGCGTTAGCGTAACCGAAACTACGCCCGATATCAGAATCGCCGCCGTGATCGTAATGGCGAACTCGTTGAACAGGCGGCCGACGATGCCTCCCAGAAAGAGGATGGGGATGAAGACGGCGGCCAGCGAGAGCGTCATCGAAACGATGGTGAAGCCGATTTCGCGCGAGCCGTTCAAGGCCGCCTGGAGCGGCGGCTCGCCGTGCTCGATGTGCCGGACGATGTTCTCCAGCATGACGATGGCGTCGTCGACGACATATCCGATGCACAAGATGAGCGCCATCATCGACAGATTGTTGAGGCTGAAGCCGGCCAGGTACATCACGGCGAAGGCGCCAATGATGGAGAACGGCAAGGCGAGGCTCGGGATCACCGTGGCCGAAAAGTTGCGCAGGAACAGAAAGATGACGAGCACGACGAGGCCGAGCGCCAGGTACATGGTGAACTGGACGTCGTGAAAGGACTCGCGGATGGTTTCCGAGCGGTCATAGAGAATGTTCAGGCGGACCGCCGGAGGCAGTTGGGCCTGAAAAACCGGGAACAGGCCGCGAATCGAGTCAACCACCTGAACGGTGTTGACGCCCGGCTGGCGCTGGATGGCGAGGATGATGGCGCGGCTGGCCTGGTCGCCGGAGTTGTACCAGCCGGCCACTTTGTCCTCCTCGACGCTATCCATGACGCGCGCCAGCTCTTCGAGGCGCACCGGCGACCCCTTGCGATACGCGACGACGAGCGGCCGGTAGGCTTCGGCGCGCGTGAGCTGGCCGCTGGCCTGCACCGTGTAGGCCAGGTGGGGACCGAACAGCTCGCCGGTGGGCAGGTTGACGTTCCAGCGGCGCACCGCGTCGACCAGCTCGTCGACGCCGATGCCGCGCGACGCCAGCGCGAGCGGGTTCATCTGGATGCGGACGGCGTATTTCTGGGCGCCGAAAACGCTGACCTGGGCGACGCCGCTGACCATCGAGATGCGCTGGGCCATCAGCGTCTCGGCGTACTCGTGCAACTCGTACAGCGGCAGCGTCTCGGAAGTGAGAGCCACGTAGAGAATCGGCTGGTCGGCCGGATTCACCTTCCGGAAGGTGGGCGGCGTGGGCATACCCGGGGGCAACAAGGGCGCGGCGCGGGCGATGGCCGCCTGCACATCCTGCGCCGCGGCGTCCAGGTTGCGCGTCAGGGCGAACTGGAGGGTGATCGAAGTGGTGCCGTTGCCCGAGCTTGACGTCATCGAGTCCAGCCCCTCGATGGTCGAGAACTGCTTCTCAAGCGGCGTGGCCACCGCCGAAGCCATGGTTTCCGGCGTGGCGCCCGGCAGGCTGGCCAGCACCATCAAGGTGGGGAAGTCGATGTTCGGCAGGTCGCTCACCGGCAAGGCCCGGTAGGCGACCAGGCCGAAGACGGCGATGGCCAGCATCACCAGGCTGGTGGCGATCGGCCGGCGGATGAAGAGGGCGGAAATGTTCACGACGGGCTCCCGGATGCGAGGCGCACCTTCATGCCGGGCGCCAGCCGCAACTGGCCTTCCCGCACCACCGTCTCGCCGGCCGACAGCCCTTGTTCAACCACCACCTCCTGGCCCACCCTCATCCCGGTTTTCAGAGGCCGGACTTCGACGGACAGGTCCGGACGCACCACCCAGACGAATTCGCCGGCCTGCCCGATCTGAATCGCCTGCGCAGGAACCACCAGGGCGTCCGGCCGGAGGCTCAGGCGCAGCACGACGGAGACGAACTGCCCGGGCCACAGCGTCCCCTGGGCGTTGGGGAACGTCCCTCTTAGTCGAATGGTGCCGGTGGCGCGATCGACCTGATTGTCGACGAATGTCAGTACGCCCTCCTCGGGCGCCGAGGCTTCCGGCGGAGTCGCCAGAACCTTCAATCCGCCGGCCATGCGCCGCCGAATCTCGCCCAGGTTCTGTTCAGGAACCGCGAAGGAGACGTAGATCGGCCGGACCTGATGGATCGTCACCAGCGCCTGATCGTTGGCTCGAACGATGTTGCCGGGCTTGACGGCCAGGTTGCCGGTGCGGCCGTGAACCGGCGAGACGATCGAGCAGTAGCTGCGCTGGAGTTTGGCGTTGGCTAGCGCGGCTTCGCCGGCGCGGATGGCGGCCCGGGCGCTCTCGATCGCCGCCTGGCTGGCGCGTACGGCCTCGGCGCGGACTTCGGCGTCGGTGAGGGTCTGGTCGGCGAGTTGCTTCGAAATGACGCCTTCGGCCAATAGCTGCCGGTGGCGCGAAGCTTGATCCTGTGCATATTTCTGCTGGGCGATGTTCAGTTGCAGGTTCGCCTCCGCCTGGCGGAGCATCGCGCGGTCGCGCTCAAGATTGGCTTCGATCTGGCGGATGGCTTCGTCGAACGGGCGGGGATCGATGAGAAACAGCGGATCTCCCTGCTTGACAAAATCGCCTTCGCGGAAATAGACTTCGGTCAACTGCCCGCCCACCTGGGACTTGACTTCGATCGTCGTGTAGGCCTCGACGGTGCCGACCGCCCGGAGCTCCACCGGGACGCTCTTGACGGTGGCGTTCGCCGTGGTCACCGCCGGGCGCGGGGGCGCGGCCGCAACCGAGCCGGGCGAGGTCCGGTTGCACCCACAC
>JBBIMZ010000301.1:3875-5294 GCA_037444135.1 Solibacteraceae bacterium | reverse complement strand
AGAACGAGCGAAGCTTGTGGGCCTTTTCGCCGAGATAGTCCAGAATGGCCTCCCGGCTGATGAACGTCACCATGGCGCCCGCCAGAAGGAACGCCGGCACAAGGCACGTCAGCACGTGCGTGGCGATGTAGTCCTTGAGCGCGGCAAGGCCTGCCATCAACAAGTCACGAATCATGACCGGAGTCTGCTTTCGCTCTCACGCCCGCGGATCGGGCGTTGAACGGCGCCGCACACTTCGATCGTAGCCGAAGCAGCGAATCAAGTCAAAAAGGTTAGAAGCTCCTAAACTCCTGGCCCTGGCGCG
Source organism: Solibacteraceae bacterium (assembly GCA_037444135.1). Classification (GTDB taxonomy): domain Bacteria; phylum Acidobacteriota; class Terriglobia; order Bryobacterales; family Bryobacteraceae; genus CALKXJ01. Next base: position 4,990 of record JBBIMZ010000301.1, on the reverse strand, counting down.
ACTTCGCCCGCGCTCACCGCCCGAGAGCCGCCGACTTGCCGGCCAGCTCGAGCACCACCGACGGAAAGATGCCCAGCACGAGCGTCGCCGCCGCCGCGCTCCACAGCGCCACCTTCAGCGGTGCGGCCGGCGGCGCCACGGTCTCGGCCGCCTCGCCGGGCTCGTGGAAATACATCACGACGATGATCCGCAGGTAGTAGTAGGCGGCGACGGCGCTGTTGAGCAAGCCGAGCACGGTGAGCCAGTACAGGTTCGCCTCGAGCGCCGCCTTGAAGATGTAAAACTTGCCGAAGAAGCCGCCGGTGAGCGGCACGCCGATGAGCGACAGCAGAAAGATCGAAAACAAAGCGGCCGTCGCCGGTTGCCGCTGGGCCAGGCCGGCCAGGTCGTCCACGTTGACGTAGCGCTCGCGGTCCCGCGCAAAGTGGGTGATGACGGCGAAGGCGCCGACGTTCATGAAGGCGTAGGCCGCCAGATAGAACATCGCCGCGGCGGTGCCGATTTGCGAGTGGGCGGTCACGGCCACCAGCACGTAGCCGGCGTGCGCGATCGAGCTATAGGCGAGCAGCCGCTTGATGTTGTTCTGCACCAGGGCGGCGAAGTTGCCCACGAGCATCGTGGCCAGGGCCGAAAGCCAGAGGATCGGCGCCCAGCGGTCCGCCACCGGCTCGAAGGCGGTCATGTAGACCCGGAGAAAGATCGCGAAGGCCGCCGCTTTCGGGCCCGCCGACATGAAGGCGGTCACCGGGGCGGGCGCGCCCTGGTAGACGTCCGGGGCCCAGACCTGAAACGGAGCGGCGGAAACCTTGAAGGCGAAACCGACGAACATCAGCGCGGCGCTGACGCCGATCAGCGCGCCCGAAGGCGCCAGCTCGGCGGTCGAGACGATCCGCCGGATCTCGCCGAGATCGGTCGAGCCGGTGATGCCGTAGATCCAGGCGATGCCGTACAGCAGGAACGCCGTGGCGAACGAGCCGAGCAGGAAATACTTGATCGCCGACTCGTTGTTGCGGGGATCGTCGCGCAGATAACCGGCGAGCACATAGGTGGAGATCGACGAGATCTCCAGCCCGATAAAGATCATGATCAGCTCGCCGGAGGCGGCCATCAGCGAC
>JBBIMZ010000301.1:1816-3827 GCA_037444135.1 Solibacteraceae bacterium | reverse complement strand
GGCGTAGTACTCGCCCGAGTCGGCGCGCTCTCGCTCCAGGTAATGCAGCGAGCAGAGCACGGCCAGCGCCCCGACGACGATGACCAGCGCCCGGAAAAACGTGGCGAAGCCGTCGACGACGATCATCGCGCGGAAGGCGGGCCCCTGAAAGACGTGCGCCACCGCCGTGGCCCACAGCGCCGCCAGGAGCCCGGCGAGCGCGAGCCAGCCGAGCAGGCGCTTGCGCTCCAGCCGCAGCACCGGCTCGAGCGCCATCGCCGCCGTGCCGGCGACGGCCAGCACGATCTCCGGCAGCACGCGCACCAGGTCTTCGTACGAAGGGATGAGGTTAGCGGGCATTTGTAAGCACTTCGCGGGCGGCGGGATTGGCCACCAGGAATTCGGCGTTCACCTTGGTCTGCTCGAGGATCCGGTTGCTCGAGGCGCTGATGGGCGGGAAAAACGTCCGGGTCGCCGTGCCCATCCAGACCATCAGCAGAATCAGCGGCAAGATCGCCGCCCACTCGCGCGGCCGCAGGTCGTAGACGTGCGCGCGGACGCTTTCCGGGGCTTCGCCGAAAAAGGCCTTCTGGTACATCCACAGCATGTAGCAGGCCGACAGGATCACGCCGACGGCCGCCAGCACGGTCCAGCGGAAGTTGACCTGCGCTGCTCCCTGCAACACCAGGAATTCGCCGACGAAGTTGTTCAGGCTGGGCAGGCCGATCGAAGCCAGAGTGGTGACCATGAAGAGGGCGGCGAGGTTCGGAGCGACGTTTGAAATGCCGCCGTAGTCGGCCGTGAGCAGCGAGTGGCGCCGCTCGTAGAGATAGCCGACGAAAATGAAGAGCGCTCCGGTCGAGATGCCGTGGTTGAGCATCTGGTAGACGGCGCCGTCGAGGCCGGTCTGGGTGAAAGTGAAAATGCCCAGGACCACGAAGCCGAGATGGCTCACCGAAGAGTAGGCCACCAGCTTCTTCATGTTCGGCTGAACCATCGAGACCAGGGCGCCGTAGATGATGCCCACGATCGCCAGCGTCACGATCCAGGAGGCGCACTGGCGCGAGGCGTTCGGAAACAGCGGCAGCGCGTAGCGGACCATCCCGTAGGTGCCCATCTTCAGCATCACCGAGGCCAGCATCACCGAGCCGGCGGTCGGCGCTTCGACGTGGGCATCCGGAAGCCAGGTGTGCAGCGGAAACAGCGGGACCTTGATGGCGAACGCCACGAAGAAGGCCAGAAACAGCAGAAGCTGCTCGAGGGGCGAAAGCAGGAGTCCGCCGGTGTTGATCTGGTCGAGCAGAATCGAATAGTCGAACGTGCCGGTGCGGTTATAAAGATAAATAATGCCCGCCAGCATTAGCACCGAGCCGGCCATGGTGAACAGAAAGAACTTCACGGCGGCGTAAATGCGGCGCTCGTGGCCCCAGATGCCGATCAGAAAGTACATCGGCACCAGCGACACTTCCCAGAACACGTAGAACAGGAACAGATCGAGGGCGACAAACACGCCCACCAAGCCGGCCTCGAGCAGCAGCAGGAAGGCGTAGAACTCCTTGACCCGGCGGTCGATGTAGCGCCACGAGATCAGCACGCAGACCGGAGTGAGCAGCGTCGTCAGAATCACCAGCCAGAGGCTGAGGCCGTCGACAGCGACGTGGTAGCGGATGGCGGGGGATTCGATCCAGGCCAGGTCCGTGACGAAATGGTGGCGGTCGCCGGCCTGCCAGACGGCCGGGATGAGCCCGAGCGAGATGGCGAAGACGGCCAGCGAGACGGCGAGGGCGACGCCGCGGGCCGCCTGAGGCCGGCCGGGCCAGAGCAGCACCAGCAGGAAGCCGGCCGCCGGCAGCGCCAGGATCCAGTTCACCGGGTTCATCGCAGGCCTCCGGAAAAGCCCAGCGCGATCAGCGTCACGATGCCGCCCATCAGCACCCAGGCGGCGTAGCTGCGGATGTTGCCCGATTGCAGCAGGCGGAGGACGGCGCCCAGGTTTCGGGCGCGCGCGCCGATGCCGTTCGCCGTGCCGTCG